>JBGTFN010000001.1:0-4690 GCA_041747275.1 Gemmatimonadaceae bacterium
TCTCGATCGCATCGCCGACTTTCTCGGCACGGTCCCGCTGTTTCGCGAACTCGATCGCGCTTCGTTGCGGTCGTTTGCGGAAATCACTCGGGAACACAAGTATGGCAAGGGTACGGTCATCGTCAGCGAAGGTGATCCGGGAGACGCGTTGTATGTGGTGCGCAGCGGTGAGGTGAAGGTTGTGCTGGTCGCCGAGGACGGACGCGAGGTCATTCTCGGCGTGCTGGGTGTTGGTGATCACTTTGGCGAGCTCTCGCTGATCGACGGTCGTCCGCGTTCGGCGCACGTCATTGCGACGGCCACGTCGAGTTTGCTGGTGTTGCGACGCGCCGATTTCCGCCGCCAGGTCGAGCAGCAGCCGCAGGTTGGCTGGGCGCTGCTGATGGAGCTTTCGCGGCGTTTGCGACAGGCCGATGGCACGATTGGTTCGCTGGTCCTGCTCGACGTCCCGGGTCGCGTCGCACGTGTACTGCTCGAAAATGCGACGCCTGGTGAGCCGGCCACGCTCGTCAAGCCGATGACGCATCAGGTCATGGCGCAGATGAT
The DNA here is from genome assembly GCA_041747275.1 of Gemmatimonadaceae bacterium. Classification (GTDB taxonomy): domain Bacteria; phylum Gemmatimonadota; class Gemmatimonadetes; order Gemmatimonadales; family Gemmatimonadaceae; genus JAABRT01. The sequence goes on from JBGTFN010000001.1 coordinate 547, forward strand.
CGGTGCCAGTCGTGAGACGGTCTCGCGCGCGATGTCGGAGTTTCAGGACAAGGGTTGGATCTCCGTCGCGCGCCGTCAGGTGACGATCGTCGATCGCGTCGCGCTCGAAGCGCGCGCGCGTCCCGCGATGTAATCGCGCGTTCATGAACGCTGTTTCTCCGGTCAATGGGACAGTCAATGGGGGAGCGCGTTTCCGGCTGCGGTGCTGGGGGGCTCGCGGTTCAATCCCCAGTCCGGGGCCGAAGACGGTGCGGTACGGCGGTAACACCACCTGTGTCGAAGTACGCACGCGCGATGATGACCTGATCATCCTCGATGCGGGCACCGGGCTGCGCGCGCTCGGGCAGCAGCTGCTGGTGCACGAGAAGTCACAGCCGGATCAGCACGGCGTGCTCACTGCAACACACCTGTTCCTCTCGCATCGCCACAGCGACCACGTCATCGGGTTGCCGCATTTCGCGCCCCTGTTCGATGCGGATCGAACGTTGCGTCTGACGAGCGGCGAGGCGGATGTCACAGCCACCCGCGCACTCATCAATACGCTGCTGACGCCCCCGCTTTTTCCGCCGCTGCCACAGTTGCCTGAGCGGCTGATCGTGAACGGCTTCACCGACGGCGCTCCGGCGGAAATCGGCACGCGTTATGCCGTGCATCGCTTTCCCGCACGGCATCCGGGGGGGGCGGCAATCTTTCGCATCGATGACGCGAAGGGTCCCGCAGTGGCCTTTGCTCCGGACAACGAACTCGACTTCGCCAGCACCGACGTCGATGTCATCGCCTGGCGCCGAGGATTGACGCTCGCGTTGCACGGCGTTCCGATTCTGCTGCACGATGCGATGTATTCAGATCGCGAGCTGCACCTGCATCGCGGGTGGGGGCACAGTTCGGCCATCGAAGCCACGCGATTTGCCATGGAGTGCGTGGCAGGAATGCTCGTGCTTTTCCATCATCACCCTGATCGCACCGATGACGAAGTCGACGCGATCGTGCAGGAATGCCGACAACTCGTCACGGTCTCCGGCAGCTCGCTGCGTGTGATCGCCGCCTGGGAAGGATTGGCGCTGACGGTGTAGCGTCCTACGGGGTCACGAGTGCCTGACCGCGCGTGAGATCGGCGAGTTGCGTGCGAAAGCTCGCTTCCTGGTCACGCGCGACGAGCACGTCGTACACGGCCTGTTCGGCGTACGTCTCGTTCGTGATGTCCACGTCCATGGCGGCAAAGAGTTGCTGCACCGGCGTGACGACGTTGTAGTCCACTGCCACCTGCAGCGGCACCGACTCCACGCGCCAGTTCGTGGGCAGCGTGGCAAGTGCTGCCTGCACCGCACCGCTGTACGCGCGCGCCAATCCACCCGTGCCCAGCTTGGTGCCGCCATACCAGCGCGTTACAACCGCGGCGATCTCGCCGACGTCGGAGTGCAGCAGAACGGTGAGCATCGGACGACCGGCCGTGCCGTGAGGCTCGCCATCATCACTCATGCCGATACGCGACGTCGTGCCGGGCGCGCCAACCACGTACGCCCAGCAGTGATGCGTGGCGTCGGAATGCTGCTGTTGCACGTCGCGGGTGAAACGCTGCGCGTCGGTGACGGTCTGTACACGCGAGAGCGTGCACAGAAATCGGCTGCGTTCGACCACCGTTTCGGCCTGGTGCCGTTCGGCGGGCACCAGGTAACGTGCGCTGGCTTCGCTGCCTAGCGCTCGAGCAAGCTGCGCAGCATCCACGCGGTCTTCTCGTGCAACTGGATGCGCTGCGTGAGCAAGTCCGCAGTCGCTTCATCATGCGCCTTCTCGGCCGCAGGGAAGATGGATCGCGCGGTGCGAACCACCGTTTCCTGTCCCTGTACCAACTCACGGATCATGTCGGTGGCCTTTGGCACACCTTCCGTCTCCGAAATCGCGCTCAGGCGCTGGAAATCGGCATAGGTGCCAGGAGCCGGAAAGTCGAGCGCGCGAATGCGCTCAGCGATGAGGTCCACTGCAATGGCCAACTCATCGTACTGCGTCTCGAACATGACATGCAGCGTCTGAAACATCGGCCCGGTGACGTTCCAGTGAAAGTTGTGCGTTTTGAGATAAAGGCTGTACGTATCTGCCAGAAGGTGCGAGAGGCCGTCGGCAATTTTCTTGCGGTCGGCTTCCGCGATTCCAATGTCGATATTCATGGAGTTCCCGTGTGCATGTGCGTATTGGAGTGTGTAGAAGTGCAACCCCGACAACAGCTTGGCAGTTCCTCAGCTGCTCAGCGTGAGCATCGCCGCGACGTATCCGATCAGCAGCAGTGCGCCCTCCACGCGTGAAATCTGACGCGAACCGCGCATGAACAGCACCGCGACGAGTGTGAATGCGAGCATCAGCACCAGATCCTGCTGCATGGACTGCACTTCGCCGGCGATTGGAGACACAAGGCTCGTGGCGCCGAGCACGAACAGCACATTGAAGATATTCGAACCGATCACGTTTCCCACCGCCATCGCAGAGTGTCCCCGCAGTGCGGCAACGAGTGACGCTGCGAGCTCAGGCAACGATGTACCGACCGCGACCACGGTAAGTCCGATGACGCGCTCACTCACGCCTAGGGACGCAGCTACGTCGACGGCCGCGTCAACGAACCACTTGCCTCCCATCAGCAGCATGGCGAGCCCAGCCACGGCGAAGAGAGTCAGGCGACGCTTGGACCCGTGCGGTGTCTGCGCTTCTGCCTGCTCCAGTGCATCGGCAAGGACAGGATCGTTCGTGCCGACGGTGGCGGCGAATCGAACGGTGGCCCAGGTGAACGCCACGGCGCCGAGCAACAGCAGCAGGCCTTCCGGACGAGAGATCAAGCCATTCCACAGCACCACGGGCAAGAAGAGCGCCGAGGCCACCAGCACCGGCAACTCGCGCTTGATGAGCGAACCATCCACGGTGGGCGGCGCAACAAGTGCGGTCACGGCGAGAATGAGACCGATGTTCGCGATGTTCGACCCGATCACGTTGCCAAGCGCAATCGCGCTGCGCCCGTCGAGCGCCGCAACGGCACTGACCACCAGCTCAGGCATTGAGGTGCCGTAAGCCACCACAGTGAGCCCCACCACGATCGGAGCCACGCCGAACGCATCGGCCAGACCGGCGGCTCCCTTCACAAACCAGTCGGCTCCCGCAACGAGCAGTGTCAGTCCGACCAACATGATCACGGCGGTAATCAGCATGAAGGCATCATCGACTCGTGGAATGAATTCGGGTGACCGAGTAGCTTGCTCTCAACATGATACGCTTCTTTCGTGTGCGAGCGCCGTTTTTTGCGCTGCTGCTGCTCGTTGCATTGCTGGTGACCCTGCCGGGCATCCGCCACCCGCTGCCGATGCTCGGCCTGGTGATCTTCACCGCGCTTGCATGGCGCGCGCTCTCGCGATGGAGGGCGCGTCCGGCCGATCACGCGTCGCTGGACGATGAAGTAACCCGCGCCGCGAATACGTGGGATGCGCGCCACGGCCCTCCCGATGAGCTGGAAGCGGACTCCGAAGCGGAATCCTGGCGCGCCAGCCTTGGCCCTGCTGATGGTTGGCGTGCTGACTCGCAGGCGGACGACGACGAGACCTGACACGCACAAGCATCAGCACGCTCTTCAATCATTTCGGCTCGCCGTAACCACCGCCACCCGGCGTGATGATCGTGATCGTCGTGCCTGCATCCACCTGCCAGCGTCCCTTCGCCGGCACGTCCATATCACCAACCCGATTGGCGCCGCTGGCACCATCGTGCCCACCTTGCGAGCCCCGCGGTGAGAGGGAGCGCCGTTCGGTGAGCAGAGTGACGACCACCGGCTCGAGCGGTACGTACGATCGCACCACACCATCGCCGCCATCCGATCGCCCGTCGCCGCCACTGCCCCAACGTCGCGCATATTCCGTGACGCGCATGGGATAGGCCCATTCAAGGCTCTCCACTGGCGTGTTTCGCGTGTTGCTCATACCCACGTGCACAGCCGACGGACCGGGCCCGAGCGCGCTCGCGCCCTGACCCCCGCCCAGCGTTTCGTAGAACGTCCAGCCGCGCGCCCCGATCGTGATGTTGTTCATCGTGCCCTGTCCCTGCGCCGGCAGCGCGAGCGTACCGTGCCCTGACTCCTGCAACCCGAGCTCGAGCGCGTGCATGATCGCGT
>JBGTFN010000002.1:0-3144 GCA_041747275.1 Gemmatimonadaceae bacterium
CGGGTTTGTGTTCGCCACAACGCCCGCTGGCATCGAGTACGACGGACAGGTGATTCGCGAAGGCGAAGGAGGCGGCTCCTTCACCGGCGGTCAGACGCGCGCGCAAGCCGGCGGCGGGGGAGGGTTCAACCTCAACTGGGACGCCAGCTGGAGTGTCGCGACCCAGATCGACTCACTCGGATGGACCGCGGAGTTCCGCATTCCGTTCTTCGCGATCCGCTACGAAGGTGGTGGCGAACAGACGTGGGGCTTCAATATGTCGCGCAGCATCCGGCGCAAGAACGAAGAGCTTTACTGGTCGTTCATTCCCCGTCAGTTCAACCTGTATCGCCTGTCACTGGCCGGCGCGCTCGAAGGCGTGCAGGTGCCGCAGCGCCGCATCAGGACGGTCACGCCATATGTGCTCGGCTCGTCGCAGCAGGTCTGGCCTGCCGCACCGGCGGCACTGCGCGCAACGTCACAGCGTGTCGCCGAGTTCGGAGCGGATGCCAAAATCGGCGTGACGCAGGCGCTCACGCTCGACCTTACGTACAACACGGATTTCGCGCAGGTGGAGGTGGACGATCAGCGCGTGAACCTCACCCGCTTCCCAATCTTTTTTCCCGAGAAGCGTCCGTTCTTTCTGGAGAACGCCGGCGTGTTTTCTGCGGGCACGCCGCAGGCGGTGGACCTCTTCTTCACACGACGCATCGGCATCGACGACGCCGGCAATCAGCAACCGATCCTGGGCGGCGGACGGCTCTCCGGACGCGTGGGAGGTGCCACGGTGGGTCTGCTGCAGATGGTGACTGACGCGCCCACCGAAGAGAGCGACGGACAGTCGTTCACCGTTGCACGCAGCCTCAAGGAAATCGGCACGCGCTCCCGCCTCGGTGGCATGTTCGTGCAGCGGTTGAACGTGCGCGATGCTGCCGACGCAAACCGTACCTATGCGCTGGATGGGCGCCTCGGCATCGGCCAGGAGTGGACGATCGATACGTGGGGAGCACGCACCGAAACACGCGGACTCAGCGGCGACGATTTCGGATACAGCGTGCGTGCCGCCTATCAGACTCGCGACTGGAGCAACAGCGCACGCCTCACGCAGGTGGGCGAGGACTTCAGTCCCGAGGTCGGCTTCATGAGCCGTCCTGCCGGCTATCGCCTCACCGAGGTGAACCTGCTGCGGTGGTTCCGCAAACCCGAGTGGGCGTGGTTCCGGCACTGGAACCCGCACGTGAGCTGGCGCGAGTTTCGCAGCCTCAGCGACAACTTCCGGCAAACCGGCTATTACCACCTCGATGTCACCGAGATCGAACTCGCCAGCGGCACACGCTTCGGCCCGGAGCTGAATGTGTCGCAGGAAGGACTGCAGCAGCCGTTCGAGATCTCGCCGGGCGTTGTGCTGCCGCCGGGTCAATACCAGTGGAACACACTCGGTTTCGATTACACCACCAACCCCAGCGCCAATCTGTGGGCCACCGGGCGCTTCGACGTGGGAGAGTTCTGGACAGGCACTCGGCGCGGCGGCAGCGGCACGGTTACCGTGCGGCGGGGCGCCACGTTCTCCGGTTCCGTGCTGCTCGACTACACCGACGTTCGACTTCCTGAAGGCAACTTCGTGCGCTCACTCTCGGCACTGCGTCTCAGCTACTTCTTCACCCCGCGACTGTTCGTGCAGACGCTCACCCAGTACAACAACCAGCAGCGCTTTGCCAGCGCCAACGTGCGTGTGGGATGGCTCAACACTGCGGGCACGGGACTGTTCATCGTCTTCAATGACGGGCGCGTGGCGGAGAGCGCCTTCGACTGGCAGCGTCCGCAGCAGCGCACGGTGTTCGTGAAGTTCACGCGACAGTTTGGCACCAGCGGGTGAGATACGTAACGGCTACTGCCAGCTCAACTGGAAACCGCCGTCGAGCTACTCAGTCTCGTGCAAGGCGCTGCAACTGGGGCGCCTGGCCCGCGTCATGCTCCGTGCACGTACAGCAACCCGCCGTCGGCCAGCGTCGCGATCACGCGCGCCATGTGTGCACGGGGCACCGCGGGACATCCCCAGCTGCGGCCGAGTCGACCAGTCCGCTTGATGAAGTCAGCGCTCACGTAGTCCGCGCCGTGAATGATCACCTCGCGGGCCCGGGCCTGGTCGTTGAGGCCCGCGTCCAGCCCGGCAAGGAGTAGTGCCGGCCCATGCTTCGGGCTCACGATCTCCTGCCCCACGCGGTACAGCCCAAGGCTCGTCTGGTGCGAGTCGTGCGTATTGCTGAATGATTTCGCCATCAGCCCGCCCGAGCCCTGACCGTGCGCCACCCAGGTGTGCAGCAGGATCTTCTGCTGCGCGAGGTCCACGATAACCAGCCGCTTCGACGTGCTGGGCTGGCTCATGTCGGCGATGGCCAGCGTACCGGTCCCTACACTGAGCCCGCGCGACGAGACGCTCTCGTAGGCTGCCGCGAAGACCTCACGTTCCATCAGCCCGGCCAATCCGAGCCCGTCATAGAGCGCACCTGCGGGGTCGGAAGGCGCGGAGACCGAGGGCGTCGGCGCTGCCGCCGCCAGCGGAGCCGTTGCCGACCGGGTGTGCGCCGATGCGCTCGCCGAGTACCCAACTCCCAAACACGCAGTCACAAGCAACAACAATCCAGATCGTGGAATCATTCACGCCCCTCGCCAATGGTACAAGACAAAGTGGAACGGCCGGCGGCGCGGGGTCACGTAGTGGTCACCCGGAGTACTGGCGGCTACCTCTCTGGTATACACAAGACCGCGCAGAGTTCCGCTGGGGAGCAATACGGACATTCCCGTTGCTTGCTCACCCTCCCGTGAGCCAGCAGAGGGCGCACAACTGGCGGGACGGGCGAATGGCCACCGGGCACGAGGCCCTGCTCCACCTCGATGAACGGACTGGTCACCTTCCACGCGAGCCGCACGCCATCCGGGCGCATGCGGCCGCCCTCTCGCACTTCCCCCAAGGGAATCCCGTGCACTGCCGCGTCCGCGCGCACTTGTGCGAGACGGTCTCCGGAGGCGCACCAAGTCACGAGCGCTGGTCTGTGCAAGCGGTCAATGCGAAACCAGCGCGGTGTAGCGGGCTCGGGCTGCTCAGGATCGGGCCCGACGATCTCCAGATACATGCGCGGGCCGAGGCCGAGCAGGGCGTTGCGC
>JBGTFN010000003.1:0-2155 GCA_041747275.1 Gemmatimonadaceae bacterium
TCCAGAAACCTCACGCACTCTCGCGGTCATGGGGGCAGAGGTCATCCTGCACCCCACGCTCACGGGCACGATTGACCGTGACATTGAGCTCAGCATTGCCCAGGCCACCGCGGCCACGAACCAGTGCTTTTTCTTCGACGTGAACGGCCTCGACAGCGGCGGAAGCGGGAGAAGCATCGTGTGCGGCCCCGACGGACGCGTGCTATACCAGGCCCAGCACAACGAAGAGTTCTTCCCAATCGAAATCGACATTGAGCGCGTGCGCCGCAGTCGTGAGCTTGGCGTGCTGCGCCTGGGACAGCCTCTCAAGAGCTTCCGCGATCACGCATCGGCCTTTTCGATTTACCAGCCGGGACTTCGTCACCCATACCTCGACAGCCTCGGACCGCTCATCAAGCCCAGCCGTCTGCAGGAACTCACAGAGCTCCAGATCCGGGAGCAGACTGGCCACCCGTCTGCGGGTTCGGCGTTGCCAGGGCTTCCCACTGCCCTCGATCCATCAATCGGCCAGCCACTTGGATGATCGCATGCCTCACACTCAATCAGAGCGCCCATGAACTTTGTCAACTGGTTTGAAATTCCTGTGTATGACATCCGCCGCGCTGCCGCATTTTACGGTGCGATTTACGGATTCCAGATGGAGACCTCGCAGAACGGCGAGTACACCATGGCGTTGTTTCCAGCCGGCGCCGGCATGGGTGGCGCGCTGGTCGCCGGTCCCGGCTGCACCCCCAGCGATGTGGGCGTGCTCGTCTACCTTAACGCGGGCACCGATTTCGATGCCATTTTGGCCCGTGTCGAGATGTCGGGTGGACGGGTCGTTATGCCCAGAACGTTCATCAGTGAACAGTCAGGCAGTTTCGCCGTGTTTATTGACAGTGAGGGCAATCGGCTGGCTCTTCACGAAGCACCAGCACCAGTGTTCGTCACCGAACCAACAGCCGCCCCCGCCCAGCTGGAGAGTGTGCCGGCCACCGCAGCGGGGACCAACTCAGTTTCAAGGAGCGAGTCACAACGGATGAAGAAGCGCTCAGCCAACAATCGCCGCTGACACCCATGAGGGTGAGGGTTTGCCGCCGCAAGTGGCCGCCACCATGCGGCACACCCATGCCTCCTCGCTCATCTCAAGCCCGTCTCTATGTCCGCGTCTACACCCAGTACCCATCGTCAGCATTTCAGCGCCGCACGCCTTCGCTCCTATCAGTGGAGTCAGTTGCGACTCCACGCCACCGCGCTCGATGAAGGCAGCGCACCGACGGCTGAAGTTGCGGAGCTGCTCGAGAACCTGCTGGCGATTGAGCAGTATTGGGCCTATCCGGGCCGCGATACGGTGGCCGCACTGCAGACGCTGTTCAACGGCGGCAAGTTCCACGCGCTGCACCAGTCGGTAGACCGCATTGTGCGCGATCTCGCCACCAGAAGCTCCCGGGGCAACCTCGTGGTGCACGATGACGGAGCGGCCGGCCTTGTTGACGAGCCGTCGATCGCGCCGAACGGGCGGCAAAACCACTTTGAACTGCTGGTGGTTGGCGAGATGGATCGCGAAGAAGAAATGGCGCTCAAGCAAAGTTTGCACGGAGCGCAGGATCGCGCCGACGGGTTCACGTACGACGTGCTGGTGGTACAGACGGTGCAGGACGCGCTCATGGCGCTGGTGTTCAACCCCAACATTCAATCATGCGTGGTGCGCTACGGCGTACCGTTCGCGAGCCCCAGCGTGGGCGGCATTCTTGGCCCGTACGCCCGCGAGTTTGCACAGCTCGACCTGCGCGACCACAGCAAAGCCTCCATGGGACCAACGCTCGGCTCGATCATGCGCTCGTTCCGGCCGGAGGTCGATCGCTATTACGTCACCGACACGCCGATCAGCGAACTGGTCGATAGCACCCTGCGCGACTTTCGTCGCATTTTTTACAGCACTGAAGACCTGCAGGAACTGCATCTGACCGTGCTGCGCGGCATTCGGGAACGCTGGGACACGCCGTTTTTTTCGGCGCTGAAGGAATACAGTCGCAAGCCGATGGGCGTGTTTCACGCCATGCCCATTTCGCGCGGCAACTCTGTGTTCAAAAGCCGCTGGATTCAGGACTTTGGCGAGTTTTATGGTCGCAACCTCTTTCTGGCCGAAACCAGCGCCACCACGGGTGGACTCGAC
>JBGTFN010000004.1:0-16436 GCA_041747275.1 Gemmatimonadaceae bacterium
GCGTCCGCGTCGCGGCGGCGGTGGCGGCCCTGGCGGTCGTGGCGGCCCGCAGGAACCGCAGCTTAGCTATGCCGAACAGGTGCAGCAGATCAAGGACTTCTTCGGTGAAGCGCGCGCGTACCGTGATGCTGCAGCGGCAGGTCAGACGGCGAGCACCGACTCGCGCTACGCCGCGATGATTCCGGCACTCAACGGCGACATTCCCGTAGTTGTGGCGGCCGATGGCGTCGCGCAGATCAATGACGCGCTCACCTGGGGCAAGGAAGAAGGGTTGAAGATCGTCATCCGGGGGGGGCGTGATGCCATCCACGTGGCTGGCCGCCTCAAGGCGGAGAACGTGCCCGTCATCCTCACCTCGACGATGGCCGCGCCGGATCGTGCGCACGAGAGTTACGACCGCGCCTACTCCACACCCGCGCAGTTGCACGAGGCGGGCGTCAGGTTTGCCATTTCAGGCGGCGCGGGCGGGCTGTACAGCAATCGACTGCCGTGGGAAGCGGGAGTCGCGGTGGCCTTTGGCCTGCCCGAAGAAGAGGCGCTCAAGGCCGTGACGATCAACGCCGCCGAGTTCATGGGCATTGCCGACAAGGTGGGATCACTTGAAGTGGGCAAGCAGGCCACGTTCCTCATCACGACGGGAACGCCGCTGGATATGACGACGGATATCGTGCAGTCGTACATTCAGGGCCGCGAGATCGACATGAACGACATCCAGAAGCACTTCTTCAAGAAGTACATGGAGAAGATCAAGCAGCAGGCGAAGAAGATTACGAGCTAGACAGCCAGATTAGTCGCGATCACTTGCGGGCTCCCCATCACGAACGGGGAGCTCCGTAAGCTCGCCATCGGCAATCTTCGCAACTTTGGTTGGCAACGATAGTCGTCTTCCGCTTGATGGATGGCATGAACGCGGTCCCAAGCCGGCGCGATGTTGTCGGTGGACACGCGCTGCTTCGTGTCGCGATACGCGCGTTCACACTGCTCGATGGCTTCCCATCGTTGTTCGAGCGGCGTGAGATTCCATCGTGCACAGCTCATACACACGGCCCACAGCCTTCCACGCTCGGCGTCGAACGCGAGGCGGCGGCCAATGGGAAAGTGCTCGATGCTTTGATTCGCGCCGAGGGCGGCGTGGCAGAAGAGACAGGTGGAGTACTCCTGCTACCTGCGGCGCGGCACAAATCCGATGGCGAGACCCGTACTGCAATTCAGTCTCAACAACTCCCCGTCGCGCGCGCCGTAGCGCCCGTTCGACACCTCGTAGTCACCGATTTCGTCGGTCTCTCCCCGCTGACTCTGCACGAGGGTGAGCCGCGTTCCGTCGCGCGGATCAACCATCGGATTGCGACAGCCACCGCCCGCCTGCGGCTCGGTCAGCGCACCGCCCAGCGGAATCGTTCCGACCATGAAGTGGTTGGGCGTGTTCGTTGCGGGCCGTGAAGGTGCGTTGACCGGGTAGGTCGAGCCGCCAAGCGTGGCGCATCCGGCACTTGCGAGAAAGAGCAGGCAGAAAACGGAGTAATTGGTCACGGTTTCTCCAGGAAAATGGTCGTACACTTCTTGATTCTCTGGGCTGCGTGTCTCTCTGCGGAGATAGATGTCAGTCACTCTTTTGGCAGAGAGTTTGCATTTCGTCCAAAATATAAGGCATCGCGAGTGTGACAATTGCTGTCGAGCCCGGACCACGCTTCTGTGGGTTTGTCGCAGCAGGCAAACGGGTGCACCCGTCGAGAAATACGCATGTTGAAAGTCATTCGCGGTTCAGCGAATCGTCGCGACATCGCCTTCCGCGTTAGTGCGTACATGCGCCCTGCTCTCCGAAACGCGCAGCAGCGCACCGGCGACGACAAGGATCGCGGCCGTGTAGGCGACTCCGCCAGGAATCCACATGATCAGTCCCCCCAACTGCTGATCCTCGAGGGGCGAAAGCCCCCAGGCACGCGTGCTGCCGGCATAGGCGACGTACCAGTGGGTAGATGAGAACGTCAAGAGCGCTGCGAGTATGCTGGTGTGCACTGCGGTCGTGAATAGAGAGAGTATCGCGACGCCTCGACCACGCATGCCGACTCCTCTCGGATGAATGACGGACCACCAGAACAGACATGCGGTAGCCACGAAGCAGAAGTGCTGAAAGGCGTGCACGAACTCATTGAACAGCGTTCGCTCATAGAAAGTCGGTGCGTGCCAAAGCCAGATTGCGATGGCATGCAACGACCACGTCACTACGGGATGCGAGAGGCTTCGCCACCAAAGAGAGCGAGACGCGCGATGCAAGAGGCGTCCCATTGTCCGACGCCGGCTCGCCTGCACCGACCAGAACACCGCGGTGGCTGGCGCGCTCATCAGAAAGAACGGAGGAACTACAATCATCAGTAGTTGATGCTGCGTCATGTGCGCAGCGAACAGCGAACTTCCCAGTGCGTCGAGGGGAGAAACCAGTGCCAGTGTCAACGTCAACGTGCCCGCCGCAAAGCAGGCCGCGTTGCCGAGTCGCACTCCACGTCCCACGCCCGCTGACTTCCAGAGACGCACAGTGCCGCGCGTATAGACGAGGGCAGGCGCGATGATCAGCAACAAGATCCACGGATCGAAGGTCCATGACGACCATATGTTGCGCGGCTCCACCGAGCCGACTGGATGCGCCCAGAGATTCAAAGGCGCGATTGTGTACACACATGCGAACGCAAATCGCATCGCCGCGAGAGCGTACGGACTCATGCGTGTGTCAGTCGGCACATGACTTGCAGCTTCGTTCGACGAGCAAAGTAAGAATACGCACGTCGCCGAGCGTGGCGACCGCATCTGCAGCCTTCCCTCCACGCTGCTGAGTTCGCTTAATGGGCGCATCGAACACGATCGCAACTTCCCTCGTGAGCATCATGCCAACTGCACGACGCAGATTTCGGACCAGCAGCACATGGTGCCTGGTGTTGTTGGCTGCTGGTATCGCGGCGCTGGCCTCCTGCGATTCTCAGGCTGCGGCTACCGAAGCGCCGTCGACATTGATCGTGGGATTTGTTGGGGCACCGCACCACACCGGCGAATCGGCGGCGCGTGGCGCGATGCTCGGCGCGGAAGAGGCTGCGCGAACCGGAGCGTTGCTCGGCCGTGAATTCGGCATGCGCGCGTCGACTGCATCGAGCGCTGCAGACGCTGCAGATCGCGCGGCAATCCTGATCGATGGCGGCGTTTCGGCGATTGTCGGCGGGTTCGACGATGCAACCTGCGCGGCACTTGATTCGGTCGCCAGCCGGCGTGGGGTTGTATTCATGAATATCGGCTGTCGCACCGATGCGTTCCGCCGTGTCGCCTCCACCAGCACGTTTCATGTTGCAGCTTCCGATTCAATGTATGCTCGTGAGCTCTCGCGAGCGGTCAGCCGCGGTGGCGCAGCGCCGGTGCTGTGGCATGCAGGTTTGTCCCGGTACGGTGCTGGACAGCTCAACCAGCGATTCATACGGCGCTTTGGGGTTGGTGCCGATGCAGACGCGTGGGCCGCATGGATGGCGATGAAACTGCTCTGGGAAGCGTCCGCACCGTCGCAGTCGCGCACGCCAAGCGCGCTCGCCGTGCGTCTTCTGGAAGATGACGCAGAGTTCGATGGTCACAAGGGTGAGCCGTTGCGTTTCGACCCGAGCTCCCGCCAGCTTCGGCAGCCATTGATGGACGCGCCCCAACCGATGCTCGAGAGTGGGAGTGCGCGGGTCGCGGCGTCATTTGCCGATTCCGTCACGGATGCAGAACGAAGCGCGCTGGCAAGAGCGTACGCGACGCGGGCACCGCTGCTCATTGTGACCAACGAGGGCTCGGCTGACGTCATGGTGCTCGACGCCGACAGCGGCGAGGTGCTGGCCGTGATGCGCTTTGCCGAACGCCCGCGTGGCGTGCAAACCACGAGCGACGGGCGACGCGCCTGGATCGCGCTCAGTGACGAATCGCCGACCGAGCAACGTGACGGCGATGCGATCGTGGAACTGGACCTCGTGAAGGGGCGCGTCGTCGCTCGTCACATCGGCGGCAGCGATCCCGAGCAGTTTGCAATTTCAGACGACGCGCGGCTGCTCGTCGCCTCCAACGAAGATGCCGGCACGGCCACCCTGCTGGATCTTCGGCCGCGAGGGAGAAGCCTCTCGATGGTGGTAGGCATCGAACCGGAGGGCGTGGCACTCAGTCCGGATGCGCGTTGGGCGTACGTCACCGCCGAGACGAGCAACACGGTCTCGGTAATCGATACGCGCAGCGAACGTGTGGTCGCGTCGTTCCTGGTGGATGAGCGGCCCCGCGCAGCGGCCTTCGCACCCGACGGCAAGCGGGCTTACGTGAGCAATGAGATCAGCGGCACGCTCTCTGTCATCGATGTAGCCACGCATTCCGTGCAGCACTCCGTCCAACTGGCCAGTGGCCGAGCAAAACCCGTGGGGGTGGTGGTGTCGCCCGATTCCAGGTGGGTCTTTGTGGCCAACGGTCATGCGCACTCCGTGTCGGTAGTCGACGCGCAATCGCTCCGCGAGGTTCACGTCATCGACGTTGAACGCCGACCATGGGGGCTGGCGATGTCGGGAGACGGCGCGCGGCTGTATGTAGCGAATGGCGGCTCCAACTCGGTGTCGGTGATCGACACGCGGCGCAATGCGGTAATCGCCACCTACCCGGTGGGGTCTCGCCCGTGGGGCGTGGCGGTCACGCGATGAACGCCAGCGCCGAACATCTCATGATACGTCTCGCACTGCTGATCGCCTGCGCGCCGCTGCTGCTGAGCGGTTGCGATCGATCCTCGCCGGACGATCGCGCTCCGGTGCGCCGTTCTTCTGCGCCGCCGGATACCAGAAGCCTCGCCGAGCTTTCCGCCGATGACGGTCAGTGGGTGATGCCAGCCAAGGACTATGCGAGCACTCGTTTCAGTGGTCTCACCGAAATCGATACAGCGAATGTGCGATCGTTGAAGTTGGCGTGGACGTTTTCCACGGGACAGTTGCGGGGTCACGAAGCTGCTCCGATCGTCGTGAACAACGTCATGTATATCATCACACCGTTCCCGAACACGGTGTTCGCGCTCGATACCCGCGATGGCTCCATGAAGTGGAAGTTCGAGCCTGGGCCGGCACGCGGTGCGCAAGGGGTTGCGTGCTGTGATGTGGTGAATCGCGGCGTGGCGTATTCGAACGGGAAGATCTTTCTGAACACGCTCGACGTGCACACGATTGCGCTTGATGCCGAAACCGGCGAGGAGCTATGGCGCACCAAGCTGGGCGATATCAATCGTGGCGAAAGCATGACCATGGCCCCACTCGTCGTGGGCAACAAGGTGCTGGTAGGCAACGCCGGGGGCGAGTTTGGCGTGCGAGGCTGGCTCAAGGCGCTTGATACCGAATCGGGTGACGTCGTGTGGACCGCCTATAGCACGGGGCCGGATGCTGACGTGCTCATCAACCAGAGTTCGTTCGCTCCATTTTACGCGTCGGACCGGGGAGTGGATCTGGGCGTGTCGTCGTGGTCCGGCGATCAATGGCGCATCGGCGGCGGCACGGTGTGGGGATGGCTGTCGTATGATCCGGAGTTGAATCTCGTCTATCACGGCACGGGCAATCCCGGCGTGTGGAATCCCGCGCTGCGTCCAGGCGACAACAAGTGGTCCTCGAGCCTGTTCGCGCGCGATGTCGAGACCGGTGAAGCGCGGTGGGCATACCAGATGGTGCCGCACGATGAGCACGACTATGACGGTGTGAACGAGAGCATTCTGCTTGACCTCGAGATCGAGGGCAGAATGCGTAAGATCCTGCTGCATCCGGAACGCAATGGATTCATCTACATCGTGGATCGCGCCAGCGGCGAAGTGTTGTCGGCGGATGCGTATGGTCCGGTGACCTGGGCCAGCCACATTGATCTCACCACCGGGCGGCCGGTGCTCAACCCCGGGTACGCCACAGGGAATCGGCGCGCCACGAACGTCTGTCCTGCAGCACCGGGCATGAAGGACTGGCAGCCGTCGGCGTGGTCGCCGCGCACCCGGATGCTCTATCTGCCACATACTCACCTCTGCATGGATTACGAAGGCATCGAGGCCAACTACGTGTCAGGTACGCCCTATGTGGGCGCGGATGTCCGCATGTACTCGGCGGAGGGCCGCGACAATACGACGCACCGCGGCAACTTCACGGCGTGGGATCCGATCGCGCGCGCCATCGTGTGGCAGATCCCTGAGCGTTTCCCCGTCTGGAGCGGCGCGGTGGTGACGGCAGGTGACGTGGTGTTCTACGGCACCATGGATCGCTCTTTCAAGGCTGTCCACGCACGCACCGGCGAGTTACTCTGGCAGTTCACGACCGGTTCGGGGATCATCGGTCAGCCCGTGACCTATCGAGGTCCGGACGGCAAACAATACGTCGCGATACTGACGGGTGTTGGCGGCTGGGCGGGCGCTGCAGCGCTGGGTGTGCTTCCTGGGCTCGATCCGGCAATTGGCCTGGGCTTTCCCACGGCCGTTGCCGATCTCCCGGAGTACACGCCACAAGGCGGAATGCTCTACGTGTTTGCACTGCCATGAGACGAGCATATTCAGCTTCGGTGCGGCGCCTCACGTCTGCCCTACTCCTCGCGGTCGTCGCGCTGCCGGCCTGCGACCGTCGCGCCGCCTCGAACGACGTGGCCGAACGCATACTCCGCGTCTGTGCAGATCCGAACAACATGCCGTTCTCCCATAGCGACGGCGGTGGCTTCGAGAATGAACTCGCGTCGATGATTGCCGAGGAACTTGGGGCACGAGTCGAGTATACGTGGTGGGCGCAGCGTCGGGGATTCGTGCGCAACACACTCGGAGAGCATCGCTGCGACATCATCATGGGCCTGCCCACCAGCATGGAGCTCGCGCTCACCACGCGACCGTACTATCGCTCGACGTACGTGTTCATCACGCGTCGAGACGCGCCTTATCGTGTGACGTCGCTCGATGACAGCGTGCTGCGACACGCCCGCGTGGGTGTCCAGCTGATTGGCGACGACTACGCGAATGCGCCACCAGCCCATGCGCTGGCTGAACGGGGGATCGTCGGCAACGTGATCGGCTACACGGTGTACGGCGACTACTCGCAGCCCTCACCCGCATCGCGCATCGTGGACGCGGTGGTTGCGGGAGACGTGGATGTCGCGATCGTGTGGGGGGCGATGGCCGGCTACTTCGCAAAGCGGGCGAGCGTGCCGCTCGACGTGGTCCCGGTGCAACCCGAGATCGATCTCCCGTTCCTGCCGATGGTATTCGACATCTCGCTTGGCGTGCGGCGCGAAGATCTTGCGCTCCGCGACGAGGTGGAGGCGGTGCTCGAGAAGCGACGCGGCGATGTGGAGCGTTTGCTCGATCGTTACGATGTACCTCGCGTGTCGAGGACCGGAACTCGCGGCATCGCTGCCGTGACCGACGACCGCAGGGACCGCAGGGACCGCGCGCCATGACGTCTTCCGTGATGCAGCGGCGCGCGCGGCGTGTGTTCTTCGTGTGCATGATCGGCGCATTGCCGACCAGTGCGTGCGGAGACGGCACGCGCGCGGCTTCGGGGCTGGCTGATACGACAGGTGGTGCCGGGCTCCGGACGTCCACTCTCGAGGCTGGTCCGCCGCTGGCCGAGGTGCTGATCCCCAATGCATTCGAAGGTGACGCGCGCCAGATCGCTGAGGGTCAGCGACTTTATGGCTGGATGAATTGCGCGGGCTGTCACGGACCCAAAGGTGGCGGGGGCATCGGCCCGCCACTCGCTGATCAGGATTGGATCTACGGAGGGGAATCCGAACACATCTTCCAGGCAATCATGCAAGGGCGTCCGAATGGCATGCCGTCGTATCGCGGCAAGCTCACGGAGGCCAGCGCCTGGCGCATTGCGGCATACGTACGATCGTTGTCTGAGGAGCAGTCAGGAGACAGCGCGCAGTCGACGCAACAGGGTCCAGCGGATCAGGGTGCTCAACAGGGCAATCGCCAATGATGCAAGTGCAATCCGCGCTCGATCCCGCCGGTGCAGGCAGCGCCTCCATTGCGTCGCTGTGGTGGTTCATGTTCGCCATCGGTACCGTGGTGTTCATCGGCGTCATGGTGGCGACGGCCTGGGCTTTCGTGCGCCATCGGCGCGCGACGCCCGCGGCGGAACCGTTGGCCTTCGACAAGCGTGTCGACGACGCTGACGACAAGCGAGCCTCGAGGGTTGTGGGCATCGCGGCCGCCACGACAGTGGCGATCCTCATCGTGACATTCGCGCTCAGCCTGGGAACGAGCCGTGCGAATGCACGTCTGGCGACGGAAGACGGGGCGGAGATCGAGATTGTGGGTGTGCAGTGGTGGTGGGAAGTGCGCTATCTCGACTCGCTGCCGAGCCGCGTCGTGCGCACGGCAAACGAGTTGCATCTGCCGGCGGGGAGGTCGGTGCGCCTCAAACTGCGTTCGAGGGATGTGATTCATTCGTTCTGGGCGCCGAATCTGCACGGCAAGATGGACATGATTCCGGGACGTGAGAACACCATCTGGGTGCGTGCCGATCGTCCGGGTACCTACCGCGCGCAGTGCGCCGAGTTTTGCGGACTGCAACATACGCGCATGGCGATGGCGGTGGTGATTCACGAAGCGCCCGAGTACGACGCGTGGCTTGAATCATTGCGTGCACCAGCGCGGATCCAATCCGATTCCCTGGCCATCGCCGGCGCGGCGGCGTTTGTCCGGCTCCCCTGCGCCGCGTGCCACATGATCCGCGGGACCGATGCATTGGGTCAGGCTGGCCCGGATCTCACACATTTTGCGCGGCGGCTGACGATCGCGGCGGGAGAGTTGCCAAACACCCCAGCGAACCTGAGCGCGTGGCTGGCAAATCCGCAGGCGATCAAACCCGGCAATCACATGCCAAATGTGAGCCTGAGCCCCGCGGACTTGAGCGCGCTTGTCGCATATCTCTCGGGCTTGCAGTGACCGGCGAGCAACAAGCAGCAACGGAGCCGACACCGGGTGTTGGCGGCGATCGCCACGATCCAAGCACGCCGCGTTACGATGACGTGTCTCAGCTGCACGATACCTGGTCAACACCGCCCGGCATCATCGGCTGGCTCAGCGCCGTCAATCATCGCACAGTCGGACTTCGATTCATCATCACCGCGTTCGTGTTCCTGCTGCTTGGCGGACTGCTGGCGCTCGTCATGCGACTGCAGCTGATGTCGCCTGACTCGGCGATCCTGTCAGCCGATCGATACAACCAGTTCTTCACGTTGCACGGCGTGACGATGATGTTCCTCTTCGCCGTTCCGATGGCGGAGGGATTCGCGATCTATGTGACGCCGCTGCTGATCGGCACGCGTGACATGGCATTTCCCCGCCTCAACGCGTTCGGCTATTACGTGTATCTGATCGGCGGCGTGGCACTGTATGTCTCGCTGTTCCTCGATGTCGCGCCCGATGCCGGCTGGTTCAACTATCCGACGCTGTCGGGCAAGACGTACTCGCCCGGCGCACGAATCGATGTGTACACCACGATCATCACGTTCGTGGAGGTTTCGGCGCTTGTGGCGGCGGTTGAACTCGTCGCCACTATTTTCAAGCAACGTGCGCCCGGCATGTCGTTGTCCCGAATGCCGCTGTTCGTGTGGGCGATCCTGATCACCTCACTGATGATTCTCTTCGCGATGCCGGGCGTCATCGTGGCGAGTGTGATGCTGGCGCTCGACCGAATGGCGGACACGCACTTCTTCGTCCCATCCGGCGGCGGCGACCCGCTGCTGTGGCAGCATCTGTTCTGGTGGTTCGGGCATCCTGAGGTCTACATCATCCTCGTTCCCGGCCTCGGGTTCATCTCGTCGATCGTGACGGTGTTTTCACGGCGACCGATGTTCGGCTACACGGCGATCGTGCTTTCGCTCATCGCGACAGGCATCATCAGTTTCGGACTGTGGGTGCACCACATGTTCACCACGGGTGTTCCGGAACTCGGCTCATCGTTTTTCACTGCTGCCAGCATGCTCATCGCCATTCCGGCGGGCGTGCAGATTTTTTGCTGGATTGCCACCATCTGGGGTGG
Organism: Gemmatimonadaceae bacterium; assembly: GCA_041747275.1. Taxonomy (GTDB): domain Bacteria; phylum Gemmatimonadota; class Gemmatimonadetes; order Gemmatimonadales; family Gemmatimonadaceae; genus JAABRT01. Next base: position 10,044 of record JBGTFN010000004.1, read on the forward strand.
ACGCCCGGTGCTTCGCACGCCGCTGCTGTTTGTGATCGGGTTCATCATCGTCTTCGTCATCGGCGGCATCAGCGGTGTCATGGTGGCGTCGGTTCAGTTCGACTCGCAGGTGCATGACACCTATTTCGTCGTTGCGCATCTCCACTATGTGCTGTTCGGTGGCATGGTGTTTCCGACGTTCGGGGCATTCTACTACTGGTTCCCGAAGATCGTGGGCCGCATGCTGTCGGAGCGACTTGGCAAATGGAACTTCTGGCTGCTGCTGATCGGCTTCAACGTCACGTTCTTTCCCATGCACCAGCTGGGCTTCAAGGGAATGCCGCGACGAGTGTACAGCTACGACGACGCCATGGGGTGGGGTGCGGAGAACCTGATCGCGACGGTCGGCTCGTGGATTGTTGCCGCAGGTATGCTGGTGTTCATCGTCAACGTGATTCGAAGCTGGCGGAACGGAGAAGTTGCGGGTGATGATCCGTGGAATGCTGACTCGCTGGAGTGGCTGACCCCGTCGCCGCCACCGCAGTACAACTTCGCGCACATACCGGTCATATCGTCGCGCTGGCCGCTCTGGGATCAGGATCGTGCAGGCGTGTACGATGTGGTGTCCGGCATTCGCAGCGACCGACGCGAAGTCGTGGTCACCTCCGCAATCGAAGCCGATGTGCAGGGTCTGTCGGTTCTGGCACGGCCCAGCCTCACGCCGCTCGCCCTGGCGCTCGGCTGCTCTGTCGCGTTTGTCGGCGCGATCTGGTCGCTGATCTGGGTGCCTGTCGGTGCGGTGCTTGCGTATCTCGCGATGGCTGTCTGGCACTGGCCGGTGCATGATGAACGCACGCCGCCGTGGCGCACGCCTGAGAGGGATCCGCGCCTGGATTCCACGGAGTCGACATGAACGTCCGCGCGGTACTCGATGTCCGCACCCTGTCCCCGTACTCCTACCGCAACGATGGGGCACTCTGGTGGGGCATGATGGGCATGATCGTCATCGAAAGCGCAGTGTTCGCGATGTTGGCAGCAAGCTACTTCTACCTCAAGACACAGAGCGCGGAGTGGCCGCTGGGCGGATACGACGCGCCGAAGCTGCTGCTGCCGTCGATCAACACCGGCGTTCTGATCGCCAGCAGCCTCGTCATGCATTGGGCGGATAAGGGCGTCGCGAAGAATGACCAGCGCAGACTTCGTGTGGGCATGATCGTGGCCGCTCTGCTCGCTGCGATGTTCCTTGTGCTGAAATATGTCGAGTATTCCGACGTGCCTTACCGCTGGGACACCAACGCCTACGGTTCGATCGTGTGGACCATCATCGGGTTCCATTCCGTGCACGTGATGGTACTGCTCGCCAAGACCATGGTTGTTGCGACACTCGCCATGCGCGGCTATTTCGACCCCTACCGCCGACTGGGTGTCATCATCAACGGCATGTACTGGCACTTCGTGGTGGCGGTGTGGATTCCGCTCTATGTGATGCTGTATTGGTCCCCGAGGTGGTGATGAGCAACGAAGACGACCGACCGTACCCGCCCAGCATGCACGTCGGGCAGCGGGGGGCAGCGTTGGCCTATGGAATTTTCGCGCCGCCAATCGCGTGGCTCCTGCATCTGGTGGCGAGTTACGCCATCGTGGAGCCGATGTGTGGAATGAGTCACGCGTGGCTCGTGCACACTGCGATGACTGCAGTGGCGCTGCTCATTGCGATCCCGGGCGGCGTGCTTGCGTACCGCTCGATGCACACCGAAGAAGGGTCAGGCGCCCGTAGCCGGCTGCTTCCCACGATCGCGCTCGCAAACTCCGTGTTGTTCAGCCTCATCATGATCCTCTCATGGACGGCTGCTCTCGTGGTGCCGCCGTGCACACCGTAACAAACGCAACCCCGAAGGCGCGCCCTGCGTGCGTGCAAACGTGCCGTGGCTAGCGCGGCACACGACTCACCCGACTCGAGGAACCTGACAATGATGAACCTGGAAACGGCGCGCCGAATCATAGCGGCTGCGGAAAAAGAAGCCGCGCGCATCGGGCAGCCGATGAACATTGCGGTGGTGGACGGTGGTGGCAATCTTGTGGCGCACGTGAGGATGGACGGGGCGTGGATGGGCAGTGTACAGATCGCGATCGACAAGGCATGGACGTCACGCGCTTTTGACATTGCCACAAAGGAGCTCGCGACGATGAGCCAGCCTGACAAGGACTTTTTCGGAATTCACGCGTCGAATGGCGGCCGAGTCATGATCTTTGCCGGTGGCATCCCGCTCAAGTCCGGTGAGGTCGTCGTGGGTGCGATCGGCGTCAGTGGTGGCGAAGGCAAACAGGATCAGGCGGTGGCCGAGGCGGGCGTCGCGGCACTGTGACCGCGCGTCGTGACCACAGACGGTGAGTGTCAGGCTAATAGCGCCAGTGCAGCTCAACTCTGGCCAGACGACGCACGCCGGTGAGTATGCCCTCGTTGCGCTGCGTGATGTAGACACGATCGAACAGGTTTCGCACCGACGCACGCAACTGCCAGCCGCTTAGAGGCAGTGCGTATGAGCCGAAGGCGCTGGTCACGGTGTAGGCGGGCAGCGCTCCTTCCTGCCCGTCTGCACTCGCCTCCAGCAGGTTCTGCGGGTCTGCAAACTGCCCGCCGACAAACTCGAAGGACGTGCCGACCGTGAATGCACGATGCGCATAGGCGATGCTGGCGGTGACAAGATGTTCCGGCGCATATGGCAGTCGATTGCCCACCAGCAAGGGATCTCGATTGCCTCCGGCTCGATAGCTGGCGATCGGCAAATACGTATACGATGATCGCAGCGACAAATCCGGCAGCCCCTGCGCGATCATCGGTAGTGCAAGGTTCGCGGCGAGCTCCACGCCCCGATGCAAGGTCTGTCCACCATTGATGAATCGTTGGCCAGCGTTTGCGGGAGCCTCCAGGATCTCGTTCCTGAAATCCATCTGGAACAGGGTCGCCTCGAACTGTGCACCACGTGAAGAGGTGATGCGGGTGCCCAACTCCAGATTGAGACTGAGCTCAGGATCAACAAGCACCACTGATTGTCCCGGCTCCGGACGGTAGATGTCCGCGGGGCGTGGCGGCGCAAAACCTCGGTGTGCGCCGACGAAGAATGTGGCGTTGGAGCTTGGGGAAACACTCACACCGATACCCGGCAGCAGTTGCGTGTACATCTGGGTAATCGCCGCCTCACTTCCGGGAAACCGATTGCGAATCTCCTGGGCAACGCGTTCGATCCTCAGCCCCGGACTCACGCTCCACATTCCCGAAAAAACGCGACTTTGCATGTATCCCGCCAACACTCGGCTCTCGATTCCATTATCACGGGTCAGCTCAGCGCTGCTTTCTCGAGACGTGGCGGTTGCGCCCACAAACTGCCGGCGTCGAACCGACTCCGCATATACGCGCATACCGGCGTCGAGTTTGACCCCGCGCTCGATGTCCCCGAGCGTCACCTCCACTTTCGGCTCGATCCCCGCAACGACGTAGGTGCGGGGCCGGCCCTGATTGCCGCACTCGCCGTACGACAGCGCATTAGGCGCGCAGTTGAAGTCGTCCGCGTAGTCCGGTGCGCCCAACCGCTCGCCGGATTCGCCTGACTGCCGCCACGAAGCACGGTTTGTGCGCGATACGTAGGCGTTGGTGCGCAACACCACGTCACCGAGCGAACTCACATGCGTCAGCTGAGCAACATGACGTTTCACTTCAAACCGACCGTCGTCCACAAGTGAGAGAACCAGCGGATTCGTGTCGAACTCCTGTTGTGTCAGGCCAGATTCCACCGTGGTCGATGACTCGTTCCACTGTGCGAGCTTTAGTGAAAGCACGTGCAGATTCGCGACGGTCCGGCGGGCGTTCAGCGAGACGTGCTGTAGGCGATGGGACTCGCCAATCCGAATACCGCCGCCCTCGCGATGCGTAAAATCCACCGCGAAGCCAGCCGTTTGACTGCCCATTCCCACGCGTACAAGGGCATTGCGGAAATTCAGCGCCCCGCCACCCAACTTCAGTTCCGCGGTTCGCCCCGCTGAAGGCGGAGTCATTGTCACGAAGTTCACGACACCGGCGAGCGTCTGCGGACCGTTTCTGATCTGTCCCGACCCCTTGACGATCTCAATCCGCTCGAGTGTTTCCATCGGCGGCGCATAGTGCATGCTGGGATCGCCGTAGGGCCCCAGCAAGATCGGAACGCCGTCCTCGAGCAGCAGCGTGCGCGATGATCGTCGTGGCGGCAATCCACGAATGCCGATATTCAGCGCCAGACCATACGGGTCTTCATCAGCGACGTGCAATCCGGCGACGGATCGCAGTGCGGCTGCCACGGAGAGCGGTGCGCGCGAGTGCAGCTGATCGGAACCCACAGTGGTCGTGGCGCCGGGAATGCTGGCGCGTGTTTCCGGCGATCGTGCGCTGATGGAAACCTGTGGAAGTTGCGTCAAACCCAGCTCGAGTTGCAGCACAGGCAGGTCGCGCGTGACGCCGGGATCGACCGTGATGCCCATCGCGGTTGGCCCGGGGCCTGATGCCGATATCAGTACTGAACCGGCGGAGCGCACTCGCAGACGAAACCGACCATCAGAGTCGGTGCTTGCCGTTCGATGGTCGCGGTCATCGATAGAGCGCGGCGACCATCGATTGCGCGTGAAGGTCGCCACGGTCAGGTTCTGCAAATAAATTTCGATGCCCGCGATCGGCAACCCCAGCGCATCGGTCACTCGGCCGACCACCATGACGTCGGGACCCGATTGCGCAATCGTCGCAGCGACTGGCATCGCCAACATTCCGACAGCACAGAGTAGTGGTGTCATTACATGCGATCGACGCGACATCGCCGCGACGATGATTGATATCGAGGACCTCAACCGATCACCTCCGTTCACGTGTCCCGCGAGCTCTCGCAAGCAAACCCATACCATCAGCTCTGCTCTCAGATTCCGCTATTCACCAGAGGAGTGATTTGCGAAGGGATGAGGCAAGCACGATGTTCATTCACCAGGCGTCATCCTATGCAGACGGATGAGTTCCTGCAGGGAACGACCGGAATCGCTGACACTTCCCTGCCCCGTAACCTGGAAGGCAACACGCACGAGTGCCGGCTCGAGACATCCGGATCAGAGATCTCACAGCCAAGGAGCAGTAGTGGCGTGAACACCACGATGCTGAGGCGACGTCTCAAGCGAGCACGGTTAGAGGCGAAATGCGGAGTGTGATGACGACGATTGATCATGCGGGACGAAGCCGCCGCTCCGAACAACTGCGTTCGGTCAGTGTACCTGGCGTTGCACGTGCTGTCGAGATGCCACCCTGCTCAGCGAGCCCATGCCTTCGCCCTCCACACCCGAGCTGCATCACACCACGCTCCACGGCGTGCCGGTGCAAGTGGTAAACACTCGCGCCGACATCGCGTCCGCAGACGCGCTTTCACGGCTCGACGAGGCGCTTGCACTTATCGCGACGTACCAACCGTGGCGCCTGCGACATCTGCAACGCGACATTTCCGCGATTCGTGTGGAGCGCTTCCCTTGCCGCGGTGCTTACGATCCCACACGACGCGTGATCATCACGGAACTCACCTTCCTGGCACGACGCGACATCACCGCCGCGCCGGTGGCTTCGTCGATCCTGCACGAAGGCGTGCACGCACGTGTTGACGTCTTCGGCGTGCGTCGCGAGGGCCGTGATTCGGCGCGCGAGGAACGGCTGTGCCGCCGCGCCGAGCTGGCGTTCGGACTCGCACTGCCGCTGGAGCTGGGCGCGCCGGTGATCGAACGCGCACGTGACAGTCTGGGTCTGGCAGATGCGGAGGTCGCGCCGATCATCGACTGGAACGAAGCGCTCCGGCGGCAGGAGGCGATCGACGGACGGTCGTAGCGCTGACCTCCGCCGCCAGCGCGTGATGAGGAATCCGTTGCGGCACCACCGCGGTGTGTTGCAAGGAGGTATCCCTGGCATGGTTGTGCTCGGTTGCACTGTGCGCCGGCGAGCACAATACTACTCCTGCGCTCAACACTACACAGGTCGCAACGGAGCCGCAAATCATGGCGAACAGTGAAAGCAGTCGTGAAGCCGATCTTCGGCTTCTGCTGACGGACGCGATCGAAGTGCAGCTCGCTGCACTCAAGGCAGGCGTCAGTTTCTGGACCGAGTGGATCGAGCACACGTCAACATTCGTTCAGTCGGCCAGTCAAACGTTGTCGTCCATCAACACCGACGACCCGAAATCGCGCGACGTGGTACTCGAGCTCCTGGATGCGGGACGCGCGAGTGTACGCTCGCTCACCGAGATTCCGCGGAACACCGCGTCGCACTTCATTGCGGAACTCGACAAGTTCGCGGCGCAGAAGGCGACCACTGCCGCGGCCAAGGGCTCCACGCGCGCCGCCACCAGCGGCACCGCAGGCGGC
>JBGTFN010000005.1:0-22124 GCA_041747275.1 Gemmatimonadaceae bacterium
AACCGGCACAGCCCCTCGCCGCCCGCATCACGCTCGACGAAGCGAAGCGCGCTGTCGACGCCGCCGAGGCGGAGGCGGTGAAGAACGGATGGAAGCTCGTCTTCCTGATCACCGACGCGCAGGACAAGCCCATCTACCTGCGCCGCATGGATGGCGTGCCCACGCGCAACTACGAAATCGCCGTGATGAAAACGCACACGGCGCTCACGTCGGGCATGCACACGCTTGACTACGCGAACGCCGTCAAGGAAGGCAAGATGCAGGCGATCGAGGGCGCAACCAACTTCGAGGGCGGGTTGCTGCTCCGTCGCGGTGGCGAGGTCATTGGTGCATTCAGCTCCAGCGGCGCGCGTGGCTCGGAAGACGCGCTGGCCGTCAAGGCAGGCATGGCAGTGATCGGCATCGCGCCGTGATCCTGCATGGCCGCCGCGCGGCTTAGCACCTGACCCCGGCTTGCCGACGTTTCTTTAATTGAGTATTTTTTGTGTATATACTCATTGGAGCGCTTCGTGTCCGTCAACATCAAGAATGAACGCGTCGAGCGTCTCCTGGACGAGGTCACCGCCCTGACGGGTGAGTCGAAGACGGAGGCCGTGCGCCGAGCCCTCGAGGAACGGCGGGATCGTCTGGCACGCAGCGGGACAGACATACATCCGGCCGATCGGCTGCGCCGACTACTTGTGCGCGAAGTCTGGCCGACGATCCCCGCCCAAGTTCGGGGCACACGCCTTACCAAAGCCGAAGAAGAGCGAATCCTCGGCTATGGACCAGACGGCGCATGATGCTCGACAGCTCGGCGCTGGTCGCCGTGGTGCTACAGGAACCGGAGGCTGAGATGCTGCTCGAACGCATGCGTTCGGCGGCTGCACTCAACATCGGTGCCGCTACGCTGCTCGAGACGGGCATTGTGCTGTCAGCGCGGCTGCAATCCGATGCGCGCGGACTGATCGCACGACTGCTGCAGGAAAGCGGGATTGCTGTCGTGAACGTGACGGAAATCCATTTCGGCGTTGCCATGGACGCCTGGTTGCGCTTCGGAAAAGGACGTCATCGTGCAGCACTTAACTTTGGCGACTGTCTCGCCTACGCGATGGCCGTGGTCGCTGGGGAGCCGCTGCTTTGCGTTGGACACGATTTCCCGCTGACAGATTGTGAACTAGCCTGAGCGGTTCCCTCCCCTTGCCATACCGCCGTCACGCCCCTAGTGTTGCAGTCATGTGCAACACCGCCACGGCACGCTCGTGCTCGTAAACCTCTCCCCCGCCGACGCGCGGCCCCTCTACCTCCAGATCATGGACGAGGTGCGGCGCGCCATCGTGGTTGGCAGCCTGCGCGCCGAAGACCCGCTGCCCTCCGTGCGCGAGCTCGCCGCGGAGCTGGTTGTGAACCCGCGCACCGTCTCGCAAGCCTATAACGAGCTCGAGCGCGAGGGCGTGCTCTACGTCCGACGCGGACAGGGCACATTCGTGTCGCCGGACGTCACACGCGGCGCGGAACAGCGGCGACGCTCTCAGGCGCGCGACGTCGCTCGGCGCGCACTGCTGGAAGCACGCCGTAACGGACTCGATGTAGATGAGTTCGTGACCATGCTGCGCGAGCTGGCGGCAGAAGAACAGAACGGTGGCACCGAGGCAGGTCGCCCCAATGAAACCGGAGACGACGAATGAGCCACCAGGAAGAGCGGGATATCACTGGCGTGCCCGCCGTCGCAACATTCGCACTGTCGCTGCGCTACGGCAAACAGCTTGCACTGAACAACGTCGACCTTCGCATTCCGGAAGGCGCGATCTACGTGCTCGCCGGAACCAACGGCGCAGGAAAGAGCAGCGTGATGAAATCGCTGCTCAATCTCGAACGTCCGCACGCAGGATGCGCGGAAGTGTTCGGACTCGACACCGTCGCACGAGGGCCCGAAGTACGCGCGCAGATTGGCTACATCCCGGAATCCCATGCACACGACTACGGCTGGCTCAACTGCGGTCAACTGCTGCAGCACGTGTCATCGTTCTACCCGGCCTGGGATCACGCGTACGCCGAGACGTTGAACAAGGCGTTCGATATCACGCTCGGCCGGCGTGTGGACACACTCTCCAAGGGCGAAGCCCGGCGTCTGCAGTTTGTGCTCGCACTCGCGCATCGCCCGCCGCTGCTGCTGCTCGACGAACCCACCGATGGACTCGACCCGTTGGCGCGCAGTCGCACGCTCGCGATTCTCGCCGAGCATCTGGCTGATGCGCCGACGACCGTGATGATGTCGACGCACCATATCGGTGAGATCGAGAGCCTGGCCGATCATCTGGGAGTGTTGCAGACTGGCAAGCTGGTCGCACAACTCTCGCGCGACGAACTGCGCACCACGGTGCATCGATTTGTGCTCGACGTGCCGGAAGACTGGAACGCGCCGACAGAGCTGCGCAGTCTCGACCTGCGGCGCTCGCGCACCGGTCGCGAGCTGCAAGGCACCTTCATCGGCAAGCAAGCCGATGTGCGCGCGCGCCTATCCAGCAGCGGCGCAACCGTGCGTGATGTCAGCGCGGTCACGCTCGAACACGCGGCGCTGGCGCTGCTCAATGATGGGGAGTCCCGACCATGAACGTCACATTGCATGCCGCACCCATACTGCGCACCGTTCTGCGCGAACAGGTCAGGATCGTTGCCCGCTCGCTCATCCGCGAAGCGCGCGCGTTCGCCGCCGTACTGGCCATTGTCGCCGTCGTGATCGGAGTCGAGATCTTCTACGGGCGGGCGGCGCTGTGGTTCGATTCAGATGACTGGGCGGCAATCGGTCTGGTCGCACTGGTGTTTCCGTTCTCAGTGTGGCGACGCGACCGATTGTTCATGCCTGCCTTCCTCTGGACGCTTCCCGTGAATCGCGCGCAGCTGCTGTACGCCAAGGTATTCGCGGGCTGGGTGTGGCTAATGGTGGCGTTCATTGTGTTCGTCGCCTTTCAGTTTGCGCTCTCCCTGTTGTCGGGACTCGCAAGTCCACAGATCATCTCGTTCGATGCAGGCATCGGCATCACTGCGCTCTACTTGCTCGGCAGCGGCATTCTGCTCGGCTTGCGCCATCCATTGCGGTGGTTCCTCGGCGCTGCCGGCGTACTGATCATGCTCGGCCTGCTCGAGCGAGGACTGGCCTCGGGACCGTGGGCCTTCGAGATCTTCTTCGAAACGCCTCAGCTGAAGTCCGCCGTGGAGCGCTTCACCAGCGCATGGCAGCGACTTCCCAGGTTCGCCCAGTCGCTGATACCAAATCTGCTGATGCTCGTCGTCGGATTCCTCACAGTGCGTACAGCCGCCTCACGACACGCCGACAATCGTCGTCGCTGATCGCTGTCGCTTCGCCTCATCACAGTCGTAAACATTGTGGCCGATCGCTCCCCGATCAGGCCATACTCCGGAGACCCGCGTGCTCGAACTTCAGGACGTCAGTCATGTGTACCCCAACGGCACGCGCGCGCTGCAACGCGTCTCGCTCTCCATCCCTCGCGGCATGTACGGACTGCTCGGCCCGAACGGCGCCGGCAAGTCCACTCTCATGCGCTGCATTGCCACACTGCAGACACCAACAGAAGGCGGCATTCGCTTCGGCAACACTGACGTGATCAAGCAGCCCGACGAGCTGCGCCGAACGCTTGGCTACCTGCCACAGGACTTTGGGGTCTATCCGCGCATCTCCGCGTACGCGATGCTCGATCACCTGGCGGTGCTCAAAGGGGTAAACTCGGCGGCAGATCGCAAGGCCACGGTCGAAACGCTGCTGCATCAGACGAACCTGTGGAACGTGCGCAAGAAGGCGCTTGCTGGATTCTCCGGAGGCATGCGCCAGCGCTTCGGTATCGCGCAGGCGTTGATCGGAAATCCCGCGCTGATCATCGTTGACGAGCCCACGGCCGGGCTCGACCCCGAAGAGCGCAATCGCTTTCTCAACATGCTCGCCGAGATTGGCGAGAACGTCGTCGTCATTCTTTCTACACACATTGTTGATGATGTGGCGGACCTCTGTCCTCGCATGGCCGTGCTGGCCGAGGGACGCGTACTGCTCGAAGGTGCGCCGCTCGAGTTGATCGGCGCTACACGCGGCAGAATCTGGACGAAGGCCATCGAACGCCGCGAGCTCGAGACGTTGCGCCAACAGCACGAGGTGCTCTCCACAAGACTGCGCTCCGGACGAACGGTGATTCACATCCTCGCCGACAATCCACCTGGTGACGGCTTCACTTCCGTGCAAGCCGGCCTCGAAGATGTCTACTTCGCGTCGCTCGCTGAAGCGCGCCGAGCGGCGTAGGGATCATATGCTACTCAAGATCGCGACTTTCGAGTTTCGCTACCTGCTGCGCAATCCCCTGCTATGGCTGACAGCAGCCCTTACGCTCGCGTTGTTCGTGGTGGCGATGAGCGTCCCCGGATTCGAGCTCGGCTCCGAAGGCGGCCTGCTTCAGAATGCCGCCTACGCGACGCTGCGCAACTATCTGATGGTCTCGATGTTCTTCGTGTTCGTGACCACCTCGTTTGTGGCCAACGCGGTGATTCGAGACGAACAGACTGGCTTTGCTCCAATCATCGGCTCGCTTCGCATCACAAAGTTCGAGTACGTGTTCGGTCGCTTTATCGGCGCGTTCGCCATAGCGATACTTTGCCTGCTCGCCGTGCCGGTGGGCATCACGCTCGGCGTCTCCATGCCTTGGGCAGATGCCGCACAGCTCGGTCCAAATCGGCTTACCGACCACCTGTACGCGTTGTTCGTTCTCGCGCTGCCCAACATCTACATCCACTCGGCGATTCTTTTCGCGTTGGCCACGATCACGCGCTCGATGATGGCAACATATCTCGGCGTCATCGGACTCGTGTCGGGCTTTCTGGTGCTGCAGGGGAGCTTTCTCGATCGACCTCAGCTCAGGGAGCTCGCATCGCTGCTCGATGCGTTCGGCGCGCGCGCGCTCACCGAGGCCACGCTGTACTGGACCGTGGCCGAGCGCAACGCGACGCTTCCCGCACTCAACGGAGCGTTGCTGAACAACCGCCTGCTCTGGCTCGGCATCGCGACCGCAAGCCTTGCCGTTGCGTGGGCTGTGGTGCGCCGAGGCGAACGCGGCGTGTCGAAGCGCCGCCTCAAGGATCCGCAAGCGACGGAGCGTGTGTCTGCACAAGTGATGCCGGCAACGTCTGTCGCACCGCTCCCTGCCCCGCTGCACAACAGCTCTTCCTCGCGTGGGCAACTGTTCATGCGCGTCCGATTTGAAGTCTGGCAGGTGGTGTCGAGCTGGGCCTTTCCACTATTGCTCGCGTGGGGACTCTTTACCACGCTCTTCGTGCTCATCACGCAGCGGGATGTGGACGGTCGGCCGACTTATCCCACCACACTGTCGATGATCCCAGAGATCGAAGAGGCGTTCTTCGTCATCCCGTTGATCGTGGTGATCTACTACGCCGGCGAGCTGGTATGGCGTGAACGCGATCGCCGCATGCACGAGATCATTGATGCTGCGCCAATGCCGAACTGGATGTTCGTCGTCTCAAAGTCGAGCGCAATGGCGGTAGTGCTGCTCTCCCTGCTGCTGATCAATGTGCTCGCCTCTGTGCTAGTGCAGTTGTCGCTGGGCTACACACATCTCGAGCTCGGCAAGTATCTGCTCTGGTACGTGCTGCCAAACGCCTGGGACATGATGATTCTGGCCGCGTTGGCCGTGTTTGTGCAGTCGCTCAGTCCGCACAAGGCGGTCGGTTGGGGCATCATGGTGATCTTTGTGCTCTGGACACAGATCAGCTCATCGATCCAGCACAATCTGCTCAAGTTTGGCGGTGTGCCCTGGATGCCGCTCAGCGACATGAACGGCGCGGGAACCTTCTGGCAGGGTGCATGGACGTTGCGCCTGTACTGGGGAGCGGCTGCGGTCTTGCTGCTCGTGGCGTCACATCTCATGTGGCGACGTGGTGCCGACGTGCGCCTGAAACCGCGAGTGGCTCGCATGCCGCAGCGCTTCGCTGGTGCGGCGACCTGGGTTACCACCGCAGCCCTGGTCACCCTGACGGCGGCTGGAGCATACGGCTACTACAACACCAACTTGCTCAACGACTATCGTTCGCAGGACGACGCCGAGCTGTGGGCGGTGACGCTCGAGAAGAAGTACTGGAAGTACCACGATCTGCCGCAGCCCGTGATCGCGCATCTCACGATGGAGGTCGAGCTGCATCCGGAGCAGCGACGCGCAACAACGCGTGGGACGTACGTGCTAGAGAACCGAACTTCGCAGCCCATCTCAGCGATTCATGTGCGGCTGCTCGATGCGAGTCTGTCGCTCACCTATGCAGAAGTGATCGGCGCTCGTCTGGTGCTCGACGATCCCGAGTTTGATTACCGCATCTATCAGCTCGACTCGACAATGGCGCCGGGAGACGAGCGCGTGATGACGTTCGAGACCGTGCGCACGCACCTCGGATTCCCGAACGGCGCGCCGGACACACGGCTCGTGGCGAATGGCACCTTCCTGGACAGGCTGCAGCTCACGCCGTTCATCGGCATGAGCTACCATGGAATGCTCGGACAGTCGGACAAACGACTTGAATACGGCTTGCCGGAGAATCTTCCCCGCGCCACACTCGAAGACATCGCTGCCACAGCCAAGCCAGCGCTCGGGCGCGGTTGGGCAATGAGCGATATCACCGTCTCCACCAGCGCCGACCAGACACCGCTCGCACCCGGTCGCAGGGTGTCGGACTCAACCTTCAATGGCCGTCGCATTGCGCGCTTCGTCTCCGAGGCACCAGTGCATCCGGTGTTCTCCATTCAGTCGGGACGCTACGAGGTGAAGCAGCGTGTCCATAATGGCGTGGAGTTCGCGGTGTACTATCACGCCGCGCATCCGTGGAATGTGGATGGCATGCTTGATGCGCTCGCCGTATCACTAGACTACTTCCAGGAGCATTTTGGACCGTATCAGTTCACGCACGCACGAATCGTCGAGTTTCCCGGCTATGCGAACTTCGCGCAAGCGTTCGCGGGCACGATTCCATACTCGGAGACGTACGGATTCATCGCAAATCTGCAGGACCCCGAAACCCTCGACGTAGTGGCCGGTACGACCGCGCACGAACTTGCGCATCAGTATTGGGCACACCAGGTGATCGGTGCGGACATGGAAGGCTCAGCAGTGCTGTCCGAGACACTCGCGCAGTACTCGGCGATGATGGTCATCAAGCAGATGCGCGGTGAAGACCAGATTCGCCGCCATCTCAGATATGAGCTCGACAAGTATCTCGCTTGGCGAGCCAGCGCGCCGGCAAACGAGCCCACACTCGCGCGCGCTGAGGGGCAAAACTGGGTGCTCTACCAGAAGGGAGCACTCGCGATGTACCTGGTGCAGAAGCGGCTCGGCGAAGAGGCCGTGAACCGCGCACTGCGCAATCTGCTGGAGCGGTACAGGTTCAAGGGGGCTCCGTATCCGCGCTCACTCGATCTCGTTGAACTATTGCGCGATCAAGCAACCAGTGAGGAACACCAAACCCTGATCACCGATCTGTTCGAACGTATCGTATTGTACGACATGAAGGTGATCGAACCTGTGGCCGTGCATCGCGCCGACGGTAAGTGGGACGTGACAGTATCCGTCGAGGCGCGCAAGCTTCATGTGGACAGTCTGGCGAGCGAGACCGAAGTCCCGCTGAACGAGCGCATCGAAATCGGTCTCTTCACTGCTGAACCCGGCATTGCCGCTTTTGACGCGTCAAACGTGCTGCTGTTCGAGCGCCATGCAATCACCGGTGGCCGGCAGGTGCTGAAGTTCGTGACCGACAGGAGGCCGACGCATGCGGGCATCGATCCGTACAACTTCTACATCGACCGCAACTCGACGGACAACGTGCGTTTGGTGAAGTGATAGGGTCTACGCAATATCACTCTCTCGGCCTATGCCGCCGCCGATGATCCAGAGCGATTCTTTGCATGACTTCCTCCTGGAGCATGCAATGAACGACGAACGCATCTGGAACTTCGAAAAAAGCCTGTGGACGGCCGATCAGGATGAATACCGTCACAAGATCTCGGACGACGGTATCATGGTAGTGCCCGCCGATCCCTTTGTGCTGCAGGGACGCGCGGCCGCCGATGCCATGGCCGAGACGCCGCGCTGGGAGTCGGTCGAGTTCAGCGAGAAGAAGGTGTCGCGCCCGGACGGGCCTGAAGGCGGCCTCATCGTGATCGCCTACAAGGCCGACGCGAGACGCGGCGACATGACGTACTGCGCCTACTGCACGTCCACCCTTCTCCGTGACGGAGAGCAGGACTGGGTTGTTGTGCAGCATCAGCAGACGCCGGGACCGGTGAGTACGGCGTGAAAAAGAAGCGTAGGGTGGTCTGACCTAGGGCTTCTTCGGCTTCAGCCCCACCGTGAACGCAAGTCCCAGCGAACGACTTGCACCGTCAAGAGCAAAAGGAACCGACACTGATGGGGACGCCGTAAACCGCGTGCCCAGCAGCAGTCCGACAGAAAATCGCATCGACCCATAGTTGATCGAGTTTCTCAGCTCGAGCTGATCCTGGCGGACTGCGGAGTGCACGTAGCTTGCACTCACTGCCGGAACCACGGCAAAGGAGTTGTTGGCCTGCATTCGGTGTCCCAGCGACACGCCAGCGCTTGCTCCCCGCGTCAATGCGATGCGTCGCGGGTTGTTGAACTCTTCGACATTTCGTGGATCATTGCCCCTGCTGACTATTTCACCGAGCGAGCCGTCGACAACGGGACACATTTCTGTCCTACCACGGGTTCCAATCGGAAGGCGATAGCCAAGGCTCACCCCCTCAGCTCGGGCGTAGCCTCGCAATGCGTCGAAGTTCACGGTGGCAGTGGAAAGCTGACCAAGGAACCTTGAACTGACGACGCCTGCAGAGAGACCGAACTGACTCGCGTCGGCGCTTGACATGTACCCAGCGCCCAGTTGTATCCTGCCGCCTTCCGGCCCTGGCAATCCCAAACAGGTCTGCGCGCCGACGAGTGACGGACTCACGAGTGCACAGACCGCCGCGATGACGCAGCCCGCAGAAACGCTTGCGCTCAGGCGCATAGCCAACTCCTCCAAAGTTGATGGGAATGCAGGCCACGACCCTCCGATAGGGGAACGGGTGCATGGTGCGTTCCAGCGCAAGCGTCATCCATACGTCTACTGACGTAGTTTCTCTCATTCTCGCCGCAAGCTGCTGTGCGCGGTCCGATCCTGCAGAGCTGGAGATCGCGTCACAAGCTGATTCGGCCGTAGCTCTGCCTCCGTACAGCTCCAAGCAAAACAACCGCGTGTTGACGCACTGCCATATCGCATGTATGGTTTTCCATATGAAGACGACGCTCAACATCGACGACACCGTGATGGCCAGCCTCCGGCGCGAGGCGGCACGATCCGGACGGACCATGTCCGAGCTCGTGGAGACCGCGCTTCGCCAGCTGCTTCGCCGACGAGTTGGCGTGACCGAGCTGGCGCCCCTGCCGACGTTCGATTCGGGTGGCGCACTCGTTGACGTGGCTGACCGAGATGCGCTGTACCGCGCAATGGAAGAATCCAGGGACGAGCGATAGGTGTTCGTCGTGGACACCAACGTGCTGGTGTACGCCGCCGACGTACGCGCACCAGAGCACGCGAGATGCCACGCGCTGCTGGAACGTTGGCGCTCGCAGCAGGGCGCCTGGTATCTCACGTGGGGCAACTGCTACGAGTTCCTCCGCGTGGTCACACACCCCCGCGTGCTCCGGCAGCCGTGGACCAGTCGGTCCGCCGGCGAGTTTGTCGCCGCGCTTCAGCAGGCGCCGGGACTGTTGATGCTGGCGCCCACGGACCGGCACCCTGCGGTTCTTGCCGAAGTGCTGTCAGAGGTGCCGATGATCGCGGGCAACTTGTGGCACGACGCCGAGACGGCGGTACTCATGCGCGAGCACGGGATTCGGCGAATCTGTACGCGCGATACCGACTTTGCGCGATTTCCGTTTATTGAGATCGTCGATCCGCTGACTGACGAACCGTAGGACTCGACTGGCCCAAAACTTGCACGTGTGACGCATCGACGCCACAGTCGTCGCACGAGTGAACCCGTCCCTGTCGTTCACTTTCGCGCTCATGTCGTCATCCGAAACTCGCCGCACCTCCCGTCGCGCCAATTCGGCCGATGTCCGCACCCGCCGTCCCCTCTGGCGAGTTCTGGTGAATCAACAGCGAACGGGACCGACACGCTATTGGCGAGCAGCCGCGGCCCTCGCCGTCCTGCTTGTTGCGAGCACGACTGGCTGGAGCATGCTCGGAAGTAGCTCGGCGACCACGCCGCTGGTCGGCTATTCAGTGGTCGCAGGCGCGATCGCCAAAGGCACCGTTTCGTCACTCGAGGTCAGCGACAACGGACTGCGCCTCACGGCAACACTCGCGCCGGGATCCGCATTCGCAAACACACCCGGCGCGACGCAGGTCATCACGATTGTGCCGACCGCGGTCGCACTGTCGGACCTGGAGCGGTGGAGCAGCAGCGGCGTCGCTGTGTCGGTGCGTCCGGTCGGCTTTCTCTCGTCGCAGAAGACGTGGAGCGTGCTGACCCCGCTCATCATTCTCTTCGTCGCCGGCGGCGCAATGATCGGGTGGCAGCGCCGTACACGCGGCGGCAAGTTCGTGGTCACGCCTCCCGCGCGTCACCTGACGTTGGCCGACGTGGGTGGAGTTCGCGAAGCTCGCGCCGACCTGCAGGATGTGATTTCGTTTCTCCGGTCGCCGGAGAAGTTCGATGCGATGGGAGCGATATGCCCGAAAGGAGTGCTGCTCGTGGGCCCACCGGGGACGGGCAAGACGTTGCTCGCGCGTGCAGTTGCGGGCGAGGCAGGCGTCCCGGTGATCATTGCAGCCGGCTCCGACTTCAACGAGATGTACGTCGGCGTCGGCGCAAGTCGTGTGCGCGAGCTCGCCCGTCGTGCGCGCGAAGCTGCACCGTGCATCGTCTTCGTTGACGAGTTCGAGTCTGTGGGCGGACGCCGCGGACGACCCAATCGCAGCGGCGAAGATGAGAACACGCTCAACGCGCTGCTGGTGGAGATGGATGGCATGGCGGGCAACGAGGGCGTGGTGTGGATGGCCGCGACCAACCGTGAAGACATGCTCGATCCGGCCGTGCGCAGACCGGGCCGCTTCGATCGTGTGGTTGAAGTGCCGCTGCCCACACTGGCCGACCGGCTCGAGATCCTGCGCATTCATGCCGCGCGCGCACCACTTGGCCCCGACGTCGACCTCGATGTGATCGCACGGCTCACGCCGGGACACTCCGGCGCCGACTTGGCCAATTTGTTGAATGAAGCGGCGTTGGTTGCTGTGCACGCGGGTGAAACGAAAATCTCCGCCGAGCACATCGATCAGGCTCGCGACAAGATCCTGCTCGGTCGCATTCGTGCCGGCGTGGTGATCACGCCCGATGAGCGTCGCCTTATCGCGCTTCATGAAGCGGGACATGCGCTCGTCGGAATGATCGCCTGCGCCGAAGACAAGCTGCACAAGGTGACGATTCAGGCGCGCGGACGCTCGCTCGGCGCGGCGCACTTCTCGCCCGAAGCGGACAAGCATCTGTACTCGCGTCGCTATCTCGAAGGCATCATCGCAAAGGCGCTGGGCGGTCGAGCGGCGGAGTTGATCTTCCTTGGCGCGGATCGCGTGACGTCGGGTGCGGGAAGTGATCTTATTCAGGCGACAAACGTCGCGCGCCGCATGGTGGGCGAGTTCGGCATGAGCGAGCGCGTCGGCCTGGTGAGCGCTGATCCCTCAGCGCACGGTGGCGGCGCGCCGAGCGCGCAGCTACAGTCGCGCATCGATGACGCGGTGGCCGAGCTTGTGAAGACGCAGGCCGATCGCGCAGAAGCGCTGGTGACGCAACACCGCGATGCCGTGGAGGCGATTGCAAACGCCTTGCTGGAGCGTGAAGTGCTGGACGCACACGAAGTGATTGCGATTGCGCGGAAGCATCGCGCGCTCGACGAACTGGAGTCTGTCGCCGCCTGACGCCAATCAGAGTGGAAGCGCGCGATTGGGGTAGCGACATGGATCGCGGCGAGCTTCCGACTCGATCGAAATCTCCGCGAACTACCACGCTGTTGCCGACGGGCACGTGCTCGAACAGCCACGCGATGTCGTCGTCACGAAGTTTTCACGCACATACTTGCCGCCTGGCTGCTGGGGGCGTAAATCCTGCCTCATGAACCAAAGTCGGCGCAGATTCTATTCAGGCATGGCGATCGCCTTCCCGCTGTTCTTCCTGCTGCACTGGAACGGCTTGTTCTCGCACACCTATTACCTCGTGCTCGAGGCGATGTACGGACCACAGACCCCCCCATCACATCCGCTGGCCGCCTTCATCTCGTCCGTCGTCATCTTCGCTGTCCTGGCGCTGGTGTTTGAGGGAGTGAGCGCGCTCAGGCGCAAGCAATCCTGAAGCAGGAACGCGTGGCCGACGTCCGACAGCAGCTGCAGTTGGCACTGGGCGACAGCTTCATCCTTGAGCGGGAGCTCGGAGGCGGGGGCATGTCGCGCGTGTTCGTCGCACGAGACCAGTCGCTGGGACGCGATGTGGTGGTGAAGGTGTTGTCGACTGAGCTGTCGGCTACGCTCAGTGCAGAACGCTTCACGCGAGAGATTCGGCTGGCCGCAGGGTTGCAGGAACCCCACATCGTGCCAGTGCTATCCGCGGGAATGACTGCTGAGGGGCTCCCGTTCTACACGATGCCGTTCGTTCGCGGTGATTCACTGCGCGCTCGCCTGCAGGCAGGTCGCATGCCCGTTGCCGAGGGACTCGGCGTGATGCGCAACATCGCGCAGGCACTGGCCTACGCCAGTGCTCGCGGCATTGTGCATCGTGACATCAAGCCGGAGAACGTGCTGCTCTCGAGCGGCACAGCCGTCGTAACCGATTTTGGAATCGCCAAGGCAATTTCCATGTCGGCGACGCACGCACCGGAGGGCACGCTCACGTCCGCCGGGACGTCCATCGGTACCCCTGCGTACATGGCGCCTGAGCAGGCATTGGGTGATGTCAGTACGGACCACCGCGCCGATCTATACGCGTGGGGAGTGGTCGCATATGAGGTACTGAGCGGCGCTCATCCGTTCGCACATTGCAGCACGCCGCAGGCGCTCGTCGCCGCGCACATCAGCGAAAGCCCACGACCACTGGACAACAGCCATGAGCACGTCCCCCCGGAGGTGGCCCGCCTGGTGATGCAGTGTCTGGCCAAGGATCCACTACAGCGTCCAGTGAGCGCCGAGCAACTGCTTGCGCAGCTTGCGAATGCGAGTACAACGCCTGATGCACAGAGCGCAGGCGCCGTGCGAGTGGATGCGTCGGGGGCGAATCGCGCAGGCGGAAACAGCAACCGTTTGCTGGTCTCGACCGTGGCAGCCCTGTTGATCGTGTCTGCGATCGGCGTCGCGCTCATGGTGCGCCCGCGGGTAACCGATACGACTGATGAATCAAGCGACCTGCGGTCGATCGCCGTGCTGCCATTCGCCGACCTGAGTGCTGATCGCGCCAGCGCATACCTTGGCGATGGCGTGGCCGAAACACTGATCAATGCGCTCTCGCAGGTGCCCGGGCTCACCGTTTCTGCGCGCACATCGGCATTCTCCTTTCGCGACCGCGAGAATGAACTCGAGGCAATCGGCGAGCAGCTTGGCGTGTCTGCTGTACTCATGGGAAGCATTCAGCGCGCAGGTGATCAGCTGCGCGTCACCGCTCGCGTGGTGCGCATCGCCAACGATTCAATCCTCTGGTCGCAGATATTTGATCGAGCAGCGGCGGATATTTTTGCCGTGCAGGACGAGGTGGCACGCGATGTCGTGGCGGCCATGCAGCTCACGCTGGCGTCGACACCGGACGCGTCGCAGCGTGTGGGTGGCACAGACAACCTTGCCGCATACGACGCGTACCTCCTGGGCCGCCACTATTGGAGCCTGCGCACGACCGAAGGGATTGTGCGCGCAACAGAAGCGTTCAAGGCTGCGATTGCCGCTGACTCGAAATACGCTCGAGCGTGGTCAGGCTTGGCCGATGCCTACGTATTGTCAGTACCCGGCGAGTTCAACGTGCCAGGCGTGACCCCCGACTCTATCCTCCCGCTTGCGGACGCAGCGGCGCGACGTGCCATTGCAATTGCTCCAAGGCTCGGCGAAGGCCACGTCTCGCTCGGCCAGGTACTCGGTACAAGCAAACGAAGCTCGGAAGCACTTGCGGCCTTCGAGCGCGGCATCGCACTCAGCCCCGCGTACGCCACCGGGCACCAATGGTACAGCTACGAGCTCATGGACAACGGCCGCACCGACGAGGGAATCCGCGAGATGGAGATTGCGCACCGCCTCGATCCACTCGCGCACGTGATCACGATTTCTCTGGCCGTGGCCTACGATGGGAAGGATCGATTCACCGACGCGGCCCCGCTGTATGCGAAGGGGTTGGCGCAATCCCCGCAGGCGTGGTACGGATGGCGCCCACGATTCGGCCATTTTCTTGCGACGGGCAGATTGGAAGATGCCGCGACCGCACTCTTGAAATCGGCGGAGGATCCAGCAGCAGTCAGGGGTGAAGAGTTGCGGCGGCTGGCGCCGATCTGGAATGATCCGCAGACACGCGAGCGAGCAACCGACGAGCTGATCGCCACCGGACCCGCCTTTGCAGCGATTTCGCTCGCGCGCTGGATGCGCAACGACAGCACAGTCCTTGAGGTGTTCGAGCGTTTCTCGCACGATGTCGGCGAGTACAGTGACTATCGCGGACCCTGGGCGATGTATGCGTTGCTCGGACCGAGACTGAGCAGCGACGCACGCCTGCTGCCGAGTTTTCGCCGACTGGGGTACCCGGAGGCAGATCGCCAGTCCAGGACTCCATAGTCAGCTGCAGCTCCTTTAGCATGGCGCGACATTCGCATATTTGCCGCTCGGGTGCGAACTTCTGCCGTCATGAACGCGCCTCTCAATGTCCTGCGCACCGCACTCGCCGACCGATACCGCGTCGAGCGTGAACTGGGTCACGGTGGCATGGCCACGGTGTATCTCGCCACGGATCTCCGGCACGATCGACAGGTGGCCATCAAGGTATTGAAGCCGGACCTGGCCGAGTCGCTCACTGGCGAGCGATTCCTGCGCGAGATCGGGGTCACTGCGCGCCTGAATCATCCGCACATCCTGGCACTGCTCGATTCGGGCAGCGCTGATGATGCGCGGTTGTTGTACTACGTGATGCCGGTCGCCACGGGGCAGTCGCTGCGAGACCGACTTGCGTCGTGTGGTGCGCTCCCTGAGACCGACGCACTGCGCATCGCCAGCGACGTGGTCGAGGCGTTGGTGCATGCGCACGCTAACGGCGTTGTACATCGCGACATCAAACCTGACAACATTCTGCTGTCCGAAGGACACGCCATTGTCGTGGACTTCGGCATTGCCAAGGCGCTCGGCTCAGCGCAGAACGTAGCGACGCTGACGAGCGAAGGCACCTCGCTGGGCACGCCGGCCTATATGGCGCCGGAGCAGGCGGCGGGTGAGTCAGACGTTGACCATCGGGCGGATATCTACGCGATCGGCGCGGTGCTTTTTGAAATGCTCACAGGGACCGCGCCGTTCTCCGGCACGTTTCAACAGGTGGTCGCGGCGAAGATGACAAGGGATGCACCGATGCTCTCGGCATACGCGCCATCCGCGTCACCCGCGCTCGCGCGACTTGTCTCTCGCTGCCTCGCGCGCGACCCGGCCGATCGTCCAGCGAACGCGGAAGAGTTGCTGTCGTCGCTACGTGCACTGACCCAACCGCAAGCGAGCATGCAAGGGCGACGTACGCGCGCAATGGCCGTCGCGACGACTGTAGCGTTGACGGCTGTCGCAGTGCTCGGTTTTCTCTTCGTGCGGGATCGACGCGCACGCTGGGTGCAGGACACGGCGCTGCCGGAGATCGCGCGACTCGTGGAGGCGGATGAACTCGACTCGGCGTTTGCGCTGGCCGAACGCGCTGAGTCGCGCGCGCCTGGAGACTCCGCGCTTGCGGCGGTTTGGGGCGATATCGCGTTGACACAAACGTTCCTCAGTGAACCGGCCGGTGCCACGGTCACGCGCGCTGCGGTGAACGACACGACACGATGGGTTCCCGTGGGCATTACACCGACGGCGCCTGTGCGCATCCCCCGCAATGCGTGGTTCTATCGCTATCAGCTTGCCGGTCATCGTCCCGTCACGGTCATGGGTGCGCGAGTCGGCGGAAGTTACGCGCCGATTCCGAGTCCTGTTGCGCTGCAGAAGAGCAGCGATCGCGATTCCAGCATGGTATTGCTGCGCGGCCGGGGGCTGGTCAGCACGTTGTACGGAGTGTTGTCGACCGACTCGCTGAACCTGTCGGATTTTCTGATGGACAGGTTCGAAGTCACCAACCGTCAATACAAGGCGTTTGTCGATGCCGGCGGCTACGCAGAGGAACGCTGGTGGGATTCGTCGATTGTGCGTGATGGGAAGCCCATAGCGTGGCGCGACGCGATCGCGATCTTTCTCGACGAGACCGGCCAACCCGGTCCCTCAGAATGGGAGGGATCTGCGCCCAAGCCTGGCACTGAAGACTTGCCGGTCGGTGGTGTAAGCTGGTACGAAGCCCGCGCGTACTCCCGATTCGTCGGCAAGGAGCTCCCGACGGTGCTCGAGTGGAACGCCGCGGCTATTCCGGAAGCGGCGCCCTGGGTGGTGCCCACGGGTCGATACAATGCAGCCGGCCCAGTGCGTGGCGGCGCAGCCGGCGGGGTGAGTTCGCGTGGCATTTATGATATGGCCGGCAACGTGCGTGAATGGACCGTCAACGCGCGCGAGCCGGGCAGTCGGTACATCCTCGGCGGCGGGTGGTCAGATCCCGCGTACCTGTTTGCCGAGGTGTATACCGCGCCGGAGTTCGACCGCTCCGCGATCAACGGCATACGACTGGTGCGCCGTGTGAGCGACGCTCCTGACCTGGCTCGGGCGCTCGCTCCGATTCCACGCTCCGCGCGCGACATTGCGCGTCTCACGCCTGTCGATGACGCCACATTTCGCGGCTACCTCGCGATGTACGATTACGACCCCCTGCCCTTGAATGCGCAGGTCACCGCGCGTGACAGTACACATGTTGACTGGGTGCGCGAAGACGTGTCGTTCGATGTGCCGGGAAGCAGGCTTCGCATGTCCGCCGTCCTCTTCCTGCCCAAGCGGGCGAAGCCGCCGTACCAGACGATCATCCTCTGGCCGGCATCCGATGTGTTCTCGATGCGCGATACTCGCGAGATGTCCATGAGCTACGTGGACTTCCTCGTCCGCAGTGGCCGCGCGGTGGTGTACCCGATCTACGAGCACACGTATGGTCGCGGTACGAGCTTGCGATTCGACGTGCCGTCGGAAACGATTGAGCACCGCGATCAGATGGTGCGATGGACAACGGAAATGCGGCGATCGATAGACTATGCGGTCACACGCCCCGATGTGGACAGCACTCGTTTGGCGTATGTCGGCACGAGCTGGGGCGCGCGTATTGGCGGCACTGTGCTCGCGATCGAGCCTCGGATTCGCACGGCGATTCTCAACGTGCCCGGATTCAATGCTGCTTCGATGCGCCCTGAAGAAGATCCCGTCAACTTCCTGCCACGCATTCGCATTCCGGTGCTCATGCTGAGCGGCCGCTACGACAGTGTCTTTCCGTACGAATCATCGCAACGCCCGTTCTATGAACTGCTTGGTTCACCTGTCGGCGTGAAGAAGCAGGTGATGTTCGAGGGCGGTCACTTCCTGCCACGTCCGATGTGGGTCGCGGAGTCCACGAAGTGGCTGGACGAACAGCTTGGGCCGGTGAGTCGGCGGTAGCAATCTGTTGGCCGTTGACTGCAATGGTATCGCTCGGCTCTATCCCAGTCAGTGCCCGACGCGTAAGCTTTCCCGATGTCCGGCCCTGACCCTCGCCTCACCGACGCCCTGAGCGGCGCGTACACGATCGTGCGAGAGCTGGGCGCCGGCGGGATGGCGACCGTGTATCTCGCCGATGATGCGAAGCACGGAAGACAGGTGGCCGTGAAGGTGCTACGCCCTGAGTTGGCGGCGGCCCTCGGACCCGACCGGTTCCCGCGCGAGATCCGGATCCTCGCGCGGCTGCAGCATCCGCATATTCTGCCACTGCACGACTCTGGCGAGGCCGGCGGATTCTTGTATTACACCATGCCGTTTGTGGACGGGGAATCACTGCGCGAGCGCATCGATCGCGAAGGTGCCCTTCCTATTCATGACGCGGTACGAATTACGCGCGAGGTCGTCGACGCCCTGACGTCAGCGCACGCCGCCGGAGTGCTGCATCGGGATATCAAGCCCGCCAACGTGATGCTGTCAGGGCGTCATGCGCTGGTGACCGACTTCGGCGTAGCCAAAGCGGTGCGCGACGCAGGTGGAGAAACTCTGACCACGATAGGCATCGCCGTGGGTACGCCCACATACATGTCTCCCGAGCAGGCCACCGGACAAACCGACGTGGATGCGCGATCAGACATATACGGGGTCGGCATCCTGGCCTACGAGATGCTCACGGGCAAACCGCCCTTCAATGCGAAGAACGCGGCCGCGATGCTCTCAGCACAAGTGCTGGAGAAGCCGGCGCCGCTCCGTGAACTCCGGGAGTCGGTGCCGCCAAGACTCGAAGACGTCATCATGCGCTGTCTCGAGAAGGATGCCGACGACCGCTGGCCTACGGCCGAATCGTTACTGGCCGCGCTGGAAGATGTGTACACGCCGAGTGGCGGGACCACGCCAACCACTACGCGTCCGGTGAAGACCGTGGCGCCTCAGCGCGCGTCGGTCGCGGCGGCGACCGACACAGTGCCGATTCGTTCGCGCCTGCCGCTCGTTGCTGTTGTAGTGCTCGTGCTGCTCGGGGTTGCTTTAGGTACGTGGCAGCTCACGCGTGGTGGCATCGCAGGCACCGCCGCTGGCGGAGCGATCTCGCGCATTGCGGTGCTTCCCTTTCGCGATATCTCCGGCGAGGACAAGGTGTTCTCGGAGAGCATGCACGATGCAGTGATCACAAGCATTGCTCGCATTGAAGACATGGGCGTAGTGCCGCGCTCGGAAATTGCGTCGCGCGGCGACAATGCGCGCATTCGTGACATCGCGAAGGAGTTTGGCGTGAATGCCGTCCTGGAAGGAACGCTCTTTCGTGCCGGTGACGTGATGCGAATCAACATGCAGCTCGTGGAACCGGAGACCGTGCGGCACTTCTGGTCGGGCAGTTTTGAAATCGATGTGAGGAATGTGCTTATGGCGCAGGACTCGGTGGTACAGCAGATCGATGCGCAACTGCGCGCGGTCCTCGAACGACAGAAGACGGGAGCAGGGTCATGATGCGGAAGCTTTGCGGTGCGGTGCTTGCGCTGGGGGCATTGTGTGCCTGCACGACTGGCGAGCAGGATGACGGGCCAGCGACTTCGTTGTCGAGTCCGGACGTCATCAAGCTCATGCCGGATTCGTCCTCGACGTCCACTCTTGCCGCGGGTCCGAATGGGCAGATCGTGTACTCGCGTGTGGTTGACGGCCGTGCCAATGTGTTCGTGGCCGACTCCAACGGTGACAATCCGCGTCGTGTGTCCAGCGGCGTGTGGGACACGGGTCCGCGATGGTCCCCGGATGGCCGGTGGATTGCCTTTGAGCGGGAGTTGAACGGCTGGGACCTGATTGCCGTGCCGGCCGATTCGGGCCCGGAACGCGTGTTGGTCTCCACGGCCGCGGGGGAGCGGCTGATCGGTTGGCTGCCCGACAATTCGGGGGTCGTCTTTTTCAGGTCAGGACAGCGGTTCGAACTCTGGACGTCAACGCTCGATGGCCACACCGCTCGGCTCGTCGACGTCGAAGGCAGCGTCTATGGGATGATCTCTCCTGACGGGCAGCTGGTGGCTTACCAGTTGGTCGACAAGGGCCGCAATACCCTCTGGTTGCTCAACCTCGCGACAAGTGCAACGCGGCAACTCACTACCGACGGCTACGAGTTCTTCCCCCCGCAACCAGGTGCGTGGTCGCCCGACAGCCGTCGCGTGCTCTTCGTATCGAAGCGTTCCGGAACGGACGATGTGTGGTCCATCGATATCACGAGCGGCGAGACGCGCCAGCTCACGCGCGATGTGCGCGACGATTTTGCGCCACAGTATTCACCGGATGGTCGCTACGTCTCCTTTCTCTCCACACGCGGCGGTCAAACGGATGCATGGGTAGTGGCGGATACCGGCGGGGAAGCCACGCGCATATCGGACGACCCCGCGATTGAATCCGCAGTTGAATGGACACGCGATGGCACGAGTTTGCTGGTGTGGGGGGACAACGGCCGAAGCCATGCCTACCTCGCCTCGCTCGACGGCAGCGCGCCTCGTCGCCTGGTGAACGAGCGCACAACAGAGACGGAGGTAACACTTTCAGCGGACGGCAGTCGCATCGTGTACACCGCGCTGGATGGCGCGAACCGGGATGTGCGCACGGCGTTGGTGGCCAGCGGCGTTTCGACGCTCGTGGCCGGTGGACCTACCCAGGAGATGTCTCCGGACATCTCACCGGATGGCAAGCAAGTGGTGTTCGTCTCGAATCGTGCCGGCAACCTCGATCTGTACGTCGCGCCCACGGAAGGGGGAGATGCCGTGCGTTTGCTCGACTGGGAATCCAGCGAGTACAACCCCACGTGGTCACCGGACGGCCAGTGGATCGCATTCTACTCGTCGAAGGAATCAGACCGCGATGTGTGGCTCGTTCGGCCCGACGGCAGTGACGCGCGACGCCTTACAACAACCGGCGTGTATCCAGACGGCCGGCTTTCAATCAGGTGGAGTAGCGATAGCCGGCTTGTCATGTACACGTCACCTGCTGCCGATGGTGGGTCTGCGGTAAGGCTGATCGAAGTGCCGACGGGGCGAGTGCGAACGGTCGCGTCTGGTCAGTTTTTCGCCGGTTACTTCTGGCCCGGCGATTCATTGCTCTCTGTCAGCCGCTTTGATGACGGCATGTCGCGCCTGGAGTTGCGACGTGTCGCTGATGGCACCCTTGTGCGCGCGCTGTCACCAAACGATCAGCAGACCTATGAGTTGTTTGGCCTGCCCTCACCCGATGGGCGCCACGTGGCGCTGTCGCAGTTCACTTTCGAGGACAACGATTACCAACCGGTCGTGCGCAGCATGACGGATTCGTCTTCGCGCGTACTGATGAACCTTCGCGGCAATACCACGAGCATGTGGTGGATGCCCGACAGCAAGGGCGTCGTGTTCACCGCCGCTACGGAGGTGCCGATCATGTACCGACGGCGGTTTGTCGGCCCTGACTTGTAGGCCTTGCCAGATGTCTGATCAGCTTGACGTGCCGTCCAGGTTGTATAGATTTCATCTACGCTTTCTATACAGGCATCCCATGGCACTCAGTATCAAAGATCCCGAAACTGACAGGTTGGCGCGCGCGCTGGCCGAAACGACCGGTGAATCGCTCACCGAGGCGATCCGCCGCGCACTCGAGGAACGCCTCATGCGCGAGACCCGGCGCCATTCGCACTATCGGCTTGAAACTGCTGTTCGGCGCGTCCAGGAGCGGCTCGCGAGTTTACCGGTACTCGACCCGCGAGAGGCCGACGACCTGCTTGGGTACGACGAACACGGCGTTCCGCGCTGACAGGTTGTGGTCATCGACACCTCGGCGCTGGTCGCCATCATGTACAACGAGTCGAGTGCACCACAACTCGTCGCGGCAATCGAGCAGGCAACGGTTCGACTGATCTCTGCCGGCTCAGTAATCGAAGCATCACTCGTATTGCTCGGGCGCTTCGGCGAGCGCGGGGAAGTCCAGCTCGACGCGTTGCTTCGTTCGATCAAAGCCGAGATCGTGGCAGTCGATGCTGATCAAGCGGCGATCGCTCGTGATGCGGCGCGGACGTTCGGTCGCGGACGTCACCTGGCGGCGCTCAACTTTGGAGACTGCTTCAGCTACGCGCTCGCTCTGTCGTCCGGTGAACCGCTGCTGTTCGTGGGTGAAGACTTTGTGCATACTGACGTGACCGCCGTGGTGTGGTGACTCGTCATTTCTTGGCGTCGCCCCGGGGCGGCGTGGGCTCGCTGCGC
>JBGTFN010000006.1:0-2073 GCA_041747275.1 Gemmatimonadaceae bacterium
GAATGAGCGCCGCGTCGGCAGCCGCGGTCCGCGCGTCGAGCACGCGTGGTTCGGACGCGTCTGAGGATGATGACATTTACGGGTTGGCCTCTGCGGCGTGAAGCAGTGCACCGAGCGCAGTCGCAAAGCCGCCGTGTGCAGGGAGTGTGAGTTGCATGCCGTAGTACGCGCCGACGCGGTCGAGCACCGCGCGAAAGCTCGGCATGTCCGTCATGTGACCGATGACAACGACGCGCTCCAGTCGTTCGGCGCGCGCGGCGTTGATGGCGGTGATCGCAATGACCTGTCCTACCAGTGTCACCAGTGCGGCGGCGAGGTCTTCGCGTGATGCATCACGGGCTCCGTGCGCGAGGCGTCCGAAGTTCACGGCCGTTGCATCAGGAGGCAGCGAGCCGATCGGACCGGAGATCACGTCACGCAAGCTCAAATCCGCGCCATTGGCATCGCCCTGCTGTGCGAGTGCGTCGATGTTGCGCGCATCGGTGGAGTCGAGCAGCAACCGGCCAAGACCCAGCAGCGTACCGCCGCCCACGCCGCTTCCGGTGACATGCGCATACGAGCGATGCCGTGCCGCAACCACGGCAGTCCCTGAACCAGCGCTGACCACCAGTATCGGGGTCGCTGGATCGTCGTCAGGCGAGAGTCCGACGGCTTGTCCGCCACGACCGATGGCGGTGAGCTCGTTGACGGCGATCAGCGGGAGTTCGACCAACCTGTCAGGCAGCGCGTAGGGCAGGCTGTCGGGCAGCGTTCGATGTCGCCCGCCCGTTACCGCCACCCGTGCGAACGATGCGATAGGTGTTCCGCTCGCGGTGAGCACGGTGTGAACGCTCTCGATATCCGCCGGCCCGGCCGAGCTGCGAGACCAGCGATGCAACACGTCGCCGACACGGGACACCGCGTCGGTGTTGCTGATGCCAAAGTCGATGGCTGCCAGAGCGTGTGGAGTCACACGCCGATGATAGCGCCCTGCACGTAGCCGCGTGAGGTGGCGAGACAGCTTACGTCCGGTCGCGGATACAGTTCGGCGGGCCACACATGCATATTGCAGCGTCCGCTCACCTTTGCCCGTGCTCCATGCCACGCATGCTCATCGCGATCTCCAGCCTGATCTCCGGCTTGGTGGCGCTCTACCTGCACCTCTGGAAAATCGGCAAGGCAGGCTCACTCGCCTGCGGCGGCGATGGTGGCTGCGCGTTTGTGCAAGGCAGTCAGTACGGCTGGTTCCTCGGCGTCGATGTCGCGCTGATTGGCACGATCGGCTACGCGATCATCTTCATCGTCTCGATGATTGGAACGACTGAACGCTACGACGATTCGAAGGCGATCACGCGGACGCTTCAGGTGCTGATCTGGGGCGCGGTGCTGTTCACGATCCGGCTCAAGTGGGCGGAGTTCGTGATCCTCAAGTCGTTTTGTCCGTGGTGCGCGGTGTCAGCGGTGACGATCGTGCTCTGCGCGATCCTGATCACGATCGACGCTCGGCGACTGGCTCGCGCCGAATGATCGGGGCGCGCGGGAGGCAACGCACGGCGCGGGGAGAATGCAATCGAAGCGCGCTCAGGGCGCGGCGCGAGCGCCGAGCATCACATCGAACCACGGCTGCAACTGTTCCGGTCCCGGATAGCCGGCCATCGTGCCGCGAATGCGTCCTTCGGCGTCCACCGCAACAAACGTGGGTGTTCCGCGGTACCGGAAGGTGAGCAGCACCTGTGACTGCGACGTGGCCGGCCCGAGCGGAACAGCTCCGTTGATGCCCGCCTCCATCAGCATCGGCGCTCCATCCACTGCACCTTCCAGCGTCAGCATGCGCAGTCCCGGTGCCGCACGACCCTTGGCGTATGCCCCCAGATCACGGAGCGCGAGCTTGCAGTATCCGCAGGTGCGCGAGTTGATCATGACGATCGCCGGTTCGCCGTTGGGAACGATTGGCACCGTTGTTCCGGTCATGTCGCGCACGGGGAACGCGCCAAGTCCCTGTGGACTGCTGGCGAGTGATCCGGGAGGGCCGCCGCCGGCCACGGCTTCAATCGTCGCTGCAGCTGCGTCGGTCGCGTTCACGTCAGGCGACGC
>JBGTFN010000007.1:0-2098 GCA_041747275.1 Gemmatimonadaceae bacterium
CGTGCCGCCACCGACCACAGCGCGCGTCCGCCCAGTGCCAGGGTGATCAGCACGATCACAACGCCCGCAACGTTCGCGCGCACGCCATTCACGTCAGTGCCGAGGATGCGCCGGTCGTTCATCACGTACAACAGGAAGCCGGCGATGATCGGCAGCAGCAGACCATTCGCTGCTTGCGCCGCCAGGATCGCCGGCAGCGGCTGCACACCGCTCAGTGCAACGACAGTGCCAATCGCGAGCACGCTGCCCCACACCGCGCGCAGTCGCCGGTCGCGCAGATCACGCGGCCAGTTCATTGCGCCTGCAACCGCCCACGCTGCAGCCATGGGCGCGGTGATCGCCGATGTCATGCCGGCCGCAAACAAGCCCATGGCAAATACGATCGTTGCCCACTCGCCGAGCAGCGGCGACAACTGTGTCGCCATGCCGCCGGCCGAGTCGATCGTCGCCCCGCTCGCTCCCGCGGCGGCTGCCGTCACCACGATCGCCATCGACACGAGGCCACCGAGTCCAATCGCAACGATCAGGTCGAGTCGTGCGTTGCGCAGTCGCTCCTGTGGTTCGCCTTCACTGAATCGCTCGGCGGCTGCACTCGCGTGCAGGAACAGGTTGTACGGCACGATCGTCGTGCCAACGAGACCAAGCGCAACGAGCGCAGTGCCATCGGGCAGGCGAGGACGGAACAGATCCCGCGCGATCACCGACCACTGCGGCGAGACAGCAAGCGCCGTCGCCACGAACAGCAGCGACATCACGATCACGAGTGACACGAGCACTCGTTCGATCACGCGATAGCGTCCGCTCATGAGCAACGCAGCAGCGAGCAGCGACACGCCAAGCGCCCACACGCGTGTACCACCGGCGAATGCGATGTCGAGTCCGAGTGCAGCGCCAAGCAGGTTGCCCGTCTGGTACGCGGCATTGCCGAACCCGATCGCAAAGACGACGAGTGCGAGCACACCGATGCGTGCAACGCGCGTCGACACGCGACGTCGTAGTGCATCGCCAAGCCCGAGCCCCGTGACCGTTCCCAGTCGCGCCGCCATTTCCTGCAGCACGATCGTACCAACGGTCGCAAACGCGAGCGCCCACAGCAGTGCGGTGCCCGCGTGAACGCCCGCGAGCGTGCAGGTGGTGACAGTACCGGGTCCGATGAACGCGGCAGCGACGAGCGCGCCCGGACCGACCCGGAGTCTGCGAGCCAATGGAGCTACAGCGAGTCCAGCAGGTCGTCGATGGCGCGCTTGTCCGCGTCCCGCAGCGCGTCACCGCCCGTCAGGATCTTCTGCAGCACATCGACTGCTTCAGCCGCGAGATCATCCGGATGCTTGCGATCACGTTCAAAGCGCACGATGTGGCCGAGCAGGATCGTTTCATACGGGTGTTCGGGTCCGCCATCGTCATCGCCGTCTTCGTTGCTGCTTGCTTCGTAGGCTGGAACGCTCGCCTTCCACGGCTCATTTTCATGCGCAGCCTCTTCCAGCTGGTCGCGCGGAACGAGCGCGAACAAACGGCACTGCAGGCCAGGGGCCTCTTCGTAAGCGAACAATCCGATCGGCAGCGGCTCCTCGAACAGTTTCAGCGCCACAAGTCGCTCAATCGCTTCGGGCGGCATCGCGCATCGAGCGACGAGTCGTCCGTCGATGTACGCGCCGAGCGCGCTCGACTCCGGTGCGCGCGGATCTTCGAGGCGCGTGACGGCGAGTCGAATCGGCTCACGCGTGGTCACAAACACCGCGGGCCGCGATTCGCTGTCGTCGTCGTTATTGCTGAAGTCTTGCGGTTCGTCGGCCATGTCGGCAGGAAGTTGGCGTCGCCGGAATCCTCGGCGACGCGTCGTGATAGCAGGTTAGGCACCGGACCCGAGAGGCGAAAGGCCGGGGAGGTGTCCCGGCGCCCGGGCGCCGGCGTACGTCAGGTCTTCTGTCCCGGGACGTCCGACGGTTCGGTGCGGTCAAGTATCCCACCCATGGAAAGCCAGAGCGGAATCAACTCCATGAACAGCACCACCATCGCGCTGATCACAGCCAGCAGGAAACCCCACGTGCCCAGCCAGCGGCGCGTCATCAGGGAAATCGCGACGCCCACCAGCAGGGGA
>JBGTFN010000008.1:0-12250 GCA_041747275.1 Gemmatimonadaceae bacterium
ACGCCGGTGTCGCTGCGTTCTTCCTTATTGCGACGTGGATCGTGGTGATCGCCAGCATTCATACGTGGTGGAGCGTCACCAGCGGGCGCACGCCGGCGGCCAGCAGCGAAGTGCCGTTCACATCACGCGAAGAGGTGCAGCAGGCCGCTGCGCTGGCGGCCTGTCTCTCAGCCGACCCTGAGTGTCCGCCTCGCGGTCACACGATCAAGCCGCCAACGCTCGACGATATCGAGCGCATCGAGCAGCACGTGCTCGATGCAACGGTGAGGCGGGTGGTTCACCGGCCGATCGGAGGACCGAACGACGTGCGATGTTGTTGACGTGTCGGCAGGCTGCGGCTATCACCGGGCTCAACTCGGTCGGCTGCGCGCCGGGCAGGTCGCGATAGTGGTTTGACCACAGGCTTAAGGGGAGCGCGGCCAGTGCGGCGCCGCCAAGGGAGAGGTGCGTGAGGAACTGGCGGCGGTCGCTGGACATATGGGCTCCGGGGAGGACGGGGTGAAGCTGGATTCTAGCAGCGGCGGGGCATTCCCCGGCATGGGCAGGGCGCATTTGGCACCCCCCGACGCTCGGTGCAGATTACCGCGTATGTCCTCCATCCGATCTGTGCCGTCGCTCCTGACCGTCGCCTTCGTGGGCAGCCTGCTTCCGCTCCTGCAGCACGACGCCCTGTCCGCTCAGTCGCCGTTACGCGTGGCCGAAGCCTCGGCGCTGCTGCCCTGGTCCGAACAGATTTCGGTGCGCGAATCGTGGCTCACGAAGCGGCACGCCATGCTGCTGCCCATGATGCGAAAGCACAACGTCGGTATGTGGATCGTGGTGAATGAGGAGTTTCACGATGATCCGCTCACGCAGTACATCGCGCCGCCGAGGCCATACACCGGGAACCGCGACCTCTTTGTGTTCATCGACGGTGGCGCGCAGGGGCTCAAGAAGTACGCAATCACCGGTTACACCGAAGAAAATCTCACGCGCTTCTTCGACGCGCCGAGCGATGAGCCGCGTCCGCCCGCAGCGACATTGCGCGCGCTGTATCAGGAGTGGAAACCGGCTACGATCGGGCTCGGCATTCGCGGACGCCGCGGACAGACGCGTTCGCTCGGATACGATGCGTATCGCTTTCTCACGGAGACACTGGGTGAGGAGGCGGAATCGAGATTTACGAGCGCGAGTGACCTGATCGAGGAGTTTCTCGACACTCGCCTCCCGGAGGAGATGGAGCACTATCGCACCGCCGTGACCGTGACCGAGGCAATCGTCAAGCGCGCATTGTCGAATGACGTGATCACGCCTGGTCACACCACCGTGGGTGACGTGCGGAACGCGCTTTTCGATATGCTGTGGGCGGCCGGCGTGCGCACATGGTTCCAGCCTGACCTGCGTGTACAGCGTGCGGGAGCGGACATCGCGACTTCGCGCGGTTTTCTCGCTGTGGCACCGGAGAGCACGACCATCGTGGCCGGCGATGTTGTGCACATCGACTTCGGTATCACCTACATGGGTTTCGACACCGATTGGCAGAAGATGGCCTACGTGCTCAAGCCCGGCGAAACAGATGCGCCAGCCGGGTTGAAGCGCGCCATGGCCAACTCCAACACACTGCAGGACGCGCTCATGCTGCGGCACGCGCGACCCGGTCTCACTGCGGGCAGCGTATTCAACGCAACCATGGCCGAGATGCGCGAGCGCGGCATTGAAGCAATGATCTATTCGCATCCCATCGGCGCGCAGGGCCATGGACTTGGAGCGTCCATCGATTTTCGCAGTCCGCTGCGCAGCGACACGACCACGCAGAACTCCCGGTTGCGCGCGAACTCCTACATTTCCATTGAACTGAACACGGCGACGGCCGTTCCGGAGTGGAACGGGAAGAAGGTGTTTGTGATGTTCGAGGACGACGCCTACCTCACGGATGACGGCTACCGCTTCTTCCGTCCGCGTCAGGAGCGGTTCTACCTGATCGGCTCGGCGGCGCCTGTCACGCCGAATCTGCGGTAGAACCCGCCAAGGGCGCCTCTCGTCCCACCGAACCGCCGTCCCCCTCGACAGGCACCGGTTCGATGATGATACTTTGAAGACTCTCATGACGAGCCAGCCAAATTCCAATCCGCTGCATGGCGTCACACTGCAGCGAATGATCGAGCACCTCGTTGAGCGCTACGGATGGGATGGACTTGGTACGCGCATCACCATCCGGTGTTTCACGCATGAGCCCAGCGTGCCATCCTCGCTCAAATTCTTGCGAAAAACGCCATGGGCGCGCGCCAAGGTGGAGTCGCTATACGCGCACTCCGTCGCGCATCCGCGCAAGTCAGTCGTTCCACCGTGAGTCCACCATGAGCACAACATGACCACCCGTCGCGATTTTCTCAGGCACTCGAGCGCCGCCGTCGGCACGACGATGATCGCCGGCAGCGCACTCAGTGCGATCCCCCGCATGTTGTCGGCAGCGTCTGCGCCCAACTCGCACGCTGTCGAGGCGTTCCAGGATATTCCGGGCGTGCGCGAACTCATGGCATCGGCGCTCGCGGCCGCCAAAGCCGCCGGTGCGTCCTACGCCGATGTGCGATGCAGCAGACAACGCCAGAACTTTGTTCAGACGCGCGAAGCACAAATCCTGAACATTGTCGACACCGATACGCTCGGCATCGGCGTGCGTGTGCTGGTGGATGGCACGTGGGGTTTTGCCGGTACGCGCGTGCTCACGAACGACGGTGCTGCGGCCGCGGCGCGTGAAGCCACCGCCATCGCAAAGGCGTCGCGCATCGGGCGTACGCAGGGCGTGGAATGGCTACCCGCACCCTCGGTGAGCAACGGCACGTGGAAGAGCGCCTTCACCACCGATCCGTGGGATGTGCCGCTCGAGGAGAAGGCCGATCTGCTGCTGGCGGCGAACGCTGCCGCGATGAAGACGAAAAACGT
Source organism: Gemmatimonadaceae bacterium (assembly GCA_041747275.1). GTDB lineage: Bacteria > Gemmatimonadota > Gemmatimonadetes > Gemmatimonadales > Gemmatimonadaceae > JAABRT01. The sequence continues at coordinate 2,923 of JBGTFN010000008.1, forward strand.
CAAGTACTGTTTCAGCGGATTGTTCTTTGTGAAGGACGAGCGGCACTACGCCAACAGCGATGGCACGGTCACACAGCAGGATGTGATCCGCTCGTGGCCGCTCATGCAGATCACCGCCATCTCAGACGACTTCACGGATTTCCAGAACCGCGGCAATGTTGTGGCGCCCATGGCGCACGGCTGGGAGTATGTGCTCAACAGCGACCTCGCGGGCAATGCACCGCAGTGGGGCGAAGAGGCTGCTGCCAAACTCGGCGCCAAGCCGGTGGATGTCGGTCGCTACGACCTGATTCTCGATCCCGGCAACATGTGGCTCACCATTCACGAGAGCATCGGTCACCCGACTGAGCTCGATCGTGCGATGGGATACGAAGCCAACTACGCAGGCACCAGCTTCATCGCGCCGCCGGAAAAGATGCTCGGCACGCTCAAGTACGGACCCTCGATGCTCAACGTGCAGGGCGATCGTTCGCAGGTTGGCGGACTTTCCACCATCGGATGGGACGACGATGGTGTGAAGCCTGACGAGTTTCTCATCGTCAAGAACGGCATGTTCAATGACTACCAGACCACGCGCGAGCAGGCGCCGTGGCTGCGCTGGTGGTACGAGAAGAACGGCACGCCGGTGCACTCACACGGCTGTTCGTATGCGCAGGGCTGGGACAATGTGCAGTTCCAGCGCATGCCGAACGTGAGCGTGATGCCGGGTGAACGGGATCTCTCCATGAACGACCTCATCTCGGCGACCGATCGCGGCATTCTGATCATCGGCGACGGCAGCTTCTCCATCGATCAGCAGCGCTACAACGCGCAGTTCGGCGGACAGGTGTTCCGCGAGATTCGAGGTGGCAAAGTCGTGGGCGAGCTCAAGGACGTCGCGTATCAGATTCGCACGCCGGATTTCTGGAACTCGCTCGACATGATCGGCGGCAAGTCCAGCTATCAACTGGGAGGCAGCTTCTTCGACGGCAAGGGACAACCACCGCAAGTGAATGCCGTGAGCCATGGGTCGCCGCCAGCCCGTTTCCGCAACGTGAACGTGATCAACACCGGGAGGAAGGGCTGATGCCGAGGCGTACCGAGAGCACCTATAACGCACTCACGCGTCGTGATCTGCTTGTGGCGCCGGCCGATGTGTTCCGTCTCGGTGTGCCGCTTTTCGACGCAGCGAACGATGCCGTGATCACGCGCGAACAGGCGCAGGCCATTGTCGAGCAGGCGGTGAAGCGGTCCACGGCGGATGGCGTCGATGTGCAGATCAATACGTACTACAACGGCAACGTGCGCTTTGCCGCGAACCAGGTGTCCACGAGTGGCGCCACGACTGATGCACAGCTCGCGGTGCAAAGCCACTTCGGGCCCAAGCATGCGGTGGTGACGTCGAACGACCTTTCGCCGGAAGGCATTCAGCGCGCGGTGGAACAAAGTGAGCGCATGGCACGGCTCGCGCCGGACGATCCCGAGTCCATGCCGCCGCTCGGTCCACAGACGTACCAACCGGTGAACTCCTACTTCGAGTCGACCGCAGCGCTCACGCCCGAGAGCCGAGCGAAGGCGTGCCTGATTGCGCTCGAGATGGCGCGCGGCGCCGGTGACGTGAAGGCGGCCGGCTATCTCGTGGCGGGCATGGGTGCGAGCGCGATCGGCAACAAGGCCGGCATGTTCGCGTACCGCCGTGCGACCAGCTCGAACTATTCGCTTACCGTGCGCACCGATGACGGAACCGGTTCCGGTTGGGCCGCCGCCGATCATCCTGACTGGTCGCAGCTCGACGCGCGTCGGGTCGCGCAACGCGCTGTTGACAAGGCCAAGGCATCGCAGAATCCGGTGGCCATCGAGCCTGGACGCTACACGGTGATCCTCGAGCCGCAGGCGGTGGGAGATCTGGTGCAACTGCTCGCCGGCTACTCCGATGCGCGCAGCGCCGACGAAGGTCGCAGTCCGTTCGTGAAGGAAGGCGGTGGCAACAAGGTGGGCGAGAAGATCGCTGACGAGCGCGTCACCATCTATTCCGATCCCGCCGATCCGCAGTTGCTCGGACAACCGTATGATGGCGAGGGCATGCCGATCGGTCGGCAGGTGTGGATCGAGAATGGTGTGCTCAAGCAGCTCATTTATTCGCGCTTCTGGGCGAAGAAGCAGGGCAAGCAGCCGACGGGCGGACCGACCACGTTCAAGATGGCCGGTGGCTCGGCAAGCATCGATGACCTTGTCGCTGGAACGGAGCGCGGCATTCTCGTGACGCGGCTCTGGTATCTGCGCGAAGTGGATCCGCGCACGGTGCTCTACACGGGGCTCACGCGCGACGGCACGTTCCTCGTGGAGGGCGGGAAGGTCACCAAGTCTCTGCGCAACTTCCGGTTCAACGAGTCGCCACTGTTCATGCTCAACAACCTCGAGGCGCTCGGGCAGTCGGAGCGACTGGCTGGCACCGAGGCTGGCGGTAGCGTGGCGATGCCATCGCTGCGGGCGCGGGACTTCAACTTCACGTCGTTGTCCGAGGCGGTGTAAGACTGATCGCGCGCTACCGGGAGGACGTTTCTATCCGGTAGCGCGCGACGTAGTGTTCGCCGGTCGCGGCGGTGCCGGTGAGCCAGACGTGCGCTCCGCGTGCCTCCGCAAATCGTGTGTCCCACGGCAGTACGATCGTTGCGAGCAGCTGCCCGTCGAGCCTGAACACATCGTACGTGGGCGGTTCCTTCCAGTCGCGTCTTGGGCGGGGATCGTTTACCGTTCGATCGGTGCCTTTCCGAAATACGGCCTGCACGTATCGACGCACCCAGATGCGGCCATCCGCATCGCTCGTCAGTTCGCTGAATGGCGGCTTGACGCGTGGAATGCTGAAGTTCTTCCGACCGGATCCGGCAACGATGACATTCTTCGGCGGTGGCGGCGCGTTTCTCGCACGCTCCTCGAAAAACGAGGACCAGGCGAGCCACTCCTTGCGTTCGTCGCCGACTACCTCGACCGGCGTGTAGCGGCGCTCGATTCGTGTCACGGGCGCACCAGGACGCCGAATATCAAACGCGTAGCGCCGATTATCGCCGACGAGCAGCGCACCACGAGTGCTCATGGTGCTCACGACCTCGTGATTGAACGGTCGATCGTATCCTGACGCGGTGGACAGCACGAATGACTCATCTGCGCCTTGAGAGTCGGGAATCTGAATGGTGTCGACCACTTTTCCCTCCGGCGACACGCGCAGCCAGCCATAGCCGAACGGTGCCCCTGCCATTGGCGCTGCGCTGCCGGGCAACCGCGTCATGTCGCGCACATACGCGAAGTCTTCGTGATCGACGCGGAACAGATCAGCCGCGAAGAGTCCACTCGGCACGCTCACTTCACCAAGTCGAGCTCCTGATGGCGAGTAGGTGGTGAGCCGCTGCAGTCGGTTGTCCCAGAGCACGATGCGCCCGTCGCGCAGTGTGCCTACGCCGCCCATGGAGCGATACTCCCCCGGGCCTTCGCCGTTTCCACCAATGATGCGCACGAACACGCCTGTGGAGTCGTACACGCGCAGCGCCGGCGTGGCATCATCCGCAACGATGATCTCTCCACGCGCTCCTATGGCCACATCACCTATACGCCCGATCTCGTAGTCCGGATCACCGTCCAGCACGCCGATGCGCAGCTCCTCGATCAGTCGCACCGATGTGCCCCACACGGGTGGGTTGGTGGACAGAACGACGATTGGAGACTGCGCGCTCAGTGCCAGCGCACTCACCGCCAGCGCACTCACCGCCAGCGTCCCCGCCGCCACAACGCTGAGCCGCGGAACGCTCGCGCCTACAGGAATCGCAGAAAGTTGGGCCATTCGCATGCGCGTGAATCTCTCGTCTGAGGCTGCGGTCAAGGGTCGCAGGCATCCCGTGTTGCCGGCGGTACTCTTTCGCACGATCATTCAACATCCGCCCGGGGTACGGACTTGTCCACCGCTGAGCGCATTCGCACTCACCCTTAGCAGGCTATCGTCATGCGCCTTCGTGCTGCTGATCACCTTACCCGCTGTCTTCGCGTCGGTTCGCTGCTCGCGCTCTGCGCAATCAGCGGTGCGGCTTGCGCGTCTGCGCAATCGCCCTCGCCGCGTACCGCAGCCAGCAATGTGTCGGCAAGCGAACGGTGGGCCGACTCGGTGCTCGCCACACTATCCTTGCGACAGAAAGCCGCGCAGATGGTGTGGGTGTGGACACTCGGCGATTACGCGGCCACCGACGCACCGGCACTCGCCAATATCACGCGTCTCATTCGCGAACAGGAACTTGGCGGCGCCATCGTGTCCGTGGGCGGACCGCTCGATATCGCGGCGAAAACGAATGCATTGCAGAGAGCGGCGAAGCTGCCACTGCTCATCGGTGCCGACTTCGAAACCGGCGCGGCATTCCGCGCGCGCGGTGGCTGGTTCCTGCCCAACGCGATCGAACTCGGCGGCGCGACATCGTTCCCATACCAGATGGGCATCGGTGCGACGCGAGACACCGCTGTGGCGTATGCAATGGGGCGCGTGACAGCGGTAGAAGGACTTGCACTTGGCGTGCAGATGGGATTTGCACCCGTGCTCGATGTCAACAACAATCCAGGCAACCCGGTCATCAGTGCACGGTCGTTCGGTGAAGATCCGGCGCTCGTCGCGCGCATGGGAACGGCGTTCATTCGTGGCATGCAGGACGCGGGAATGTTGGCCACTGCCAAGCATTTCCCCGGACACGGTGACACCGAGCAGAACTCTCACCTCGAACTCTCGCGCGTGGATGTCTCACGCGCACGACTCGACAGCGTCGAACTGCGTCCGTTCCGGGCGGCGATCGATGCCGGTGTGCGCGGGGTGATGACCTTTCACGGCGACCTGCCGGCGCTCGACACTACACGTACGGCGGCCACGCTCAGCAAGGCGGTGATGACGGACCTGCTGCGCCGCGATATGGGCTTTCGTGGCATTCTCGTCACCGATGCGCTCGACATGAACGGTGTACTTGGTGAGATGACCATGGCTGAGGCCACGCAACGCGCAGTTGCGGCTGGTAACGACGTGCTGCTCATGCCCACTGACGTGCACGTGGCCATTCAGGCGGTGGTGGACGGTGTCGAACAGCGTCGATACTCCGTCGCTCGCGTGGATTCTTCCGTGCGAAAGTTGCTGGCGGCCAAGCATGAACTGGGGCTGCATGCAAGGCGCACAGTGGACCTCGACGCGGTGGCGAGCAAGGTTGGCATCGCCGAGCACGTGGCAGCGGCGCGCAATGCCGCCGAGAAGGCGATCACGCTTGTGCATGATGCCCAATCGGCGGTGCCGTTCCGCATGACCAACACGAGCCGTGTCGTCAGCATCACTGTCACGCCACGCGCCGACTTGAGTGCCGGACGAACATTCGATGCCGAGCTCAAGTCGGCGTATCCGCAGTTGCTCTCGCTCACGTTGAGCCCTGAAACTGTCGCGGACAACACGGCTGGTGCGGCAGCCGGCGGCACCGGGACGTATCGCGTGAATCCGGAACCTGTGCTGCTGCCGGCTTCGGTGCAGAACGCGCTCGAGATCGCACGTGGTGCGGACATGGTGGTCGTGTCGAGCTACATCGGCGCGAGCACGAACACTGCGAGCATGAAGCCAACGCGCGGCTTGCCCGAGCTGATCGAAGGACTGCGCGCGGCAGGCACGAAAGTCGTGCTGGTGTCGTTTTTGAATCCGTATCTCGCTCAAGGCTTGCCGGTCACCGACGCGCACCTCATCGCATGGAGTCCCTGGACCATGTCGCAGCGTGCGGCAGCGCGCGCACTGCTCGGCCGGTCGCCGATCAGCGGTCAGCTTCCGATCAGCATTCCGGGCGTTGCGAATTTCGGGTCGGGACTGCGGCGATGAACGTGCTCTGAGCGAGACTACTCGATACGCACTCCCAGTCGGAGGGATCGAGGCGCAACACGTTGCCGTGGTGCACCAAGCACCGACGACGGATCGCCGAGCGCCTGATCATCGACTTCCGTCTTCACGCGGAGCAGCGCTCGTGAACCCAGCACGTTGAATACATCGGCAGAAATGCTGACTTTCGCGGCGAAACGCAAGGGCACCTCGCGTTCGAGGTGTACGTCGAGCAGGCTGCGGCTGGCGTAACGGCGCGAGCCGCGTGTTTCAACAAAGATCTGTTGGCCGAGCACCTGTGGGAGCAGTTCTCTTGGCGCGATCACGCCCTCCGCGTCACGGTACATATAGCGTCCCAGCACGATGAACGTGGGCGTCGTCGGTTCACCGATGATGTGTGTAAAGAAGAGCCCGCCCGCGAAACCAAATGGCAACTGTCCGGTCATCCAGAGCTTCGCTTCGAACTCTGTCGCGTCGGGCAGACGACCGTCGGCGTTGGTTCGTTCGTTGGGACGGACAAAGGGACCCGCCGTGAACTGCGGGTTCGCCACACTGTTGGGAATCGCGCTGTTCACGATTACACCGTGTCCGGTAACGCCCGATACGTTGCCCACCAACCGATTCAACGACAGCGACCCCTCTCCCTGCCAGCGCGCGTATTGTGCAGTGACGGTCGTGGTGAGTTGACGATAGTTGCGCCGTGCCTCATTGATCGTGCTGAGCACGATGTCCGGGTCATAGGTCAATTCGCCAACATTATTGGGACACCAGCCATCAAAGCACACCGGACCACCGGGACGGGGTCCACCATTCAGCGCTGCGATGGCTTCGATCAGGTCACGATTGGAGACGAAAAATCGGTCGAGCACCAGCGGACGGCCATCGGCATCAAGCACAACGTTGGAGATGAAGCGCTGGTCCACCTTGATGTCACTGAGCGCTGTGTAGTTCGTGGCGAGGTTGCGATCGACAAGCCCGACGATGTTGCCGTTGGCGCGCTGCACGCCGAACACTTCCAGCTTCCAGTTCGGGCCAAGCGTCTTCTCGATGCCGAGCGACAACTGGTCGACGTACGGCTGCCGATAGCCGTCGACAGTGCCGGTTTCATTGAGAATCTCGAGGTTGAAGAACGGCGAGAATCCATTCACACCGGTGAGCGCCTCCCGTTGCTGTGGCGTGAATGTGGTGCCGGGGTCTGGAATCGTGGGCGACGATGCGTAAAAGCGACGGTTGCTGTACGCGTTCGATCCGCTTGCGCGATCAAACAGCAACGCATACATGCCCTGATGAAAACGGCCCCAGTGTGCCTTCACGGCCAGGGTGTTGCGTCCGGTCACGTCCCACGCAATTCCAACACGCGGATCGAGCGCGCCGGCCGATACCGCCTCGAACTCCGCTCCGCACGCGGCGTCCGGCTGGTCCGCACTGCACGGCGTCATCCACCCCGTCCAACTGCTCATACGCAGACCAGGGCTCACGGTAACGCGGCCGCCGAGAGTGATCTCGTCCTGCAGAAACGCAGAAAGTGTACGCGAACGCGTATTCAGTCGCACGTTGCCGCCCCAGTCGCTGCCGTAGGTGTTCCATGTGGACACATCGTCGGCGTCGAACGGAACGGTCTGGGACAGGTACGGACGCCATGTGAGTCCGCCGGTGCGGATGCGTTCATTGCGCCATGAGCCGACGCTCGCTTCGACGCCGGCCGCCAACTTGTGCTCGATGCCCCAGGCCGACTGCGCACGACGTGCCACGAAGGTGACCGACTGCGCCGATGGTTCGCTGCGTTCGTCGAACTCGGCGTTTCTGTACAGCGGCTGGTTGCCGACGCGAATGACGCGGACACCCGGAACCCCGCTGCCCGCATTGCCTTCTCGGCGTTCACGTGCGCTGTAGCCTGCTGCGGTCAGCTCGAGACCTGTGCGCGGCGATAGTTCGCGCTTCCACGCGGCCTCGTACCACACGGTGGGCTCCCGTACGCGTTGCGACGACGCCACGGCGTCCAGGCCGTTGATGCCTGCATTGCTGATGCGCTGGTCCTGCGAACCCAGTATGACATCGAGTCGTTCGCCAGCGGTGCGTCGCCACGTGAGCTTGCCGACTGCGCGCCAGTCCCGTTGCACTTCGCGCGCGTCGAGGAAATCACCACTCGCGGCAGAGGCATCGGTGCGCAGATCGGGTGCACGCAAGACGCGTTCCATGAACTGAGCACCGATGAAGTAGAAGAGCTTGTCGCGCACCACCGCCCCGGATACCTCGCCGCTGAACTCGGTGCGACGCGCGAGCTCGGCGCCAATCTCACCACGTTCGAAGTTCGAGGAAGTCAGCGCTTCGTCTTCATGATAGGTTCGAAGCGTGGCGAGCCGGTTGTTGGTGCCAGTGCGCGTTACCGCGTTCACGACGCCGCCCTGAAAGTTGCCGAACTCCGCGTTGGCGCCGAGCCCACGCACTTCGATGGTTTCCACCCAGTCGCGCGGCAGTTGCAGAAAATCACCGCCGACGCCCGCGTGATTCATGGACACGCCGTCGATCTGGAAGTTGTTGGTGATGGCGCCTGCTCCGCCCCACAGTCGGCCGTCCTTGGCGCCCGGCACCAGCGCCACGACGCTGCTTGCGTCGCGCGCCGTCGGCAGTTGCAGCGCGATATCGCGTCCGATCACACGCGGCGTTTCAACGGAGAGTGCATCGATGGCCGTGGGACTTCGCACCACCACCACCGTGGAGAGCTGCGTCGGGGCACGGGTCAATACAACGCGTAGCCGTACCGTGTCACCCGCGATTACGCGAACTGACGCGAGCGTGCCCTCGCGGTAACCCAGCTGGCGCACTACGAGCGTGTACGTGCCGGCCGACAGCGCCGGAATCAGGAAACGGCCGCGCACGTCGGTGATGGCGGTACTGCTGTCCGATGCGCCTGATGGGGACGATGCACGGGCTATGACCCGGGCATCGGCGATGGCGCCCCCGTCTTCCCCGGTGACAATCCCGGTCAGGCTGCCGAACGTTGGCTGTGCGACCGCATAGTCCGGCAACAAGGCGAACAGTGCTATTACGAGGAGCGACCGGAACGACATGGGTACTCCGGGAGATGCTGAGTCGAAGCGAACCGCAGCGAGCACTCGACTGCAATGGTAGTGCACGGGCGGTCCCGCTCACCAGCCATTCGTACCACTTCGCGCGCCGTCCGGTGATGTGGACGCCGGTTGCCGGGTATGAAGTCGTAGAGGACCGTGGTCGCGGCAGTACGAGCATGGACACGCTTTCCCACCTGCACAGGAGCGTTGTCTGCATTGTTCCCCGAGACGCGTGCGCGTCATGAGCCTTCTCGCGGCCATCACAATCGTGGCCGCTTGCAGCGACTCCACCACCGATCCGGACCCGTTCCCGCTGGCCGGACTGCTCGCTCGCGCGACCGCGGATTGCACAGGAAGCGCTGCGCCACCACCGTCCACGGGCATGCCGACGGCGGGACATTTCCGC
>JBGTFN010000009.1:0-11275 GCA_041747275.1 Gemmatimonadaceae bacterium
CTCGGTGAGACCGGTCGTGGTCACCGGTGCACCGCGAGCGCCGCACGGCGCGGCCAATGCGGAGAGTACGCCGTGTGCAGATTCACCGAGCAGCGCGTCGCCGCCGGGCGGGGTGAACGCGACGGTGCGGAAGCAACCGGCACCGTATGCGTGCTCCTTCGCCGCAGGCGCTCCGTCAGCCCACCATGCGATCGCAAATCCTGAAGAGCCGACTGACGACGAGCGCTCAATTCCCGCGCCGATCAGCACGATACCATTGGCGACGACAGCAGGGAGTAGCTCTGCTTCGGCATTCTCCGCACGCTCGACCGGCCAGTGCACGGTCACTCCACCGGAGCGGGCAAACGTCGAGTCGTCAGCGGAGAGCACACGGCGAACGATGCGCACGGCGGGGGGAGCATCCCCCCTCAAAAGCGTGAACGCGGCGGCGACGACATCATCACGAACGTCCGAGCGGACGTCGACAGTCGTTTGGGATAGTGTTCGTGCAGTTGCCTCATCGTTTACTGCAGCGTCGGCCTCTGCGCGCGCCTCAGCGACAGCTTCGCCACCTCGCACGCTGTCAGCAGCTACAGCAAACACACCGATCCGACCGGGCCATGCATCACGCACCGCCTCGAGCGCCGACGCGGTGACATCCTCGCGCAGTGGGCTCACGACATGCATTGCGATCGAGTCTGCGTGCGTGGCCGCAATCGGAGCCGCCCTTCGCGCAGCGAGCAGCGCGGACGCAAGCGTGCCCGAGTCGGAGGGCCAGACGCTGTCCCACGCAGCACCGGCGGCGAGCCACTGCAGGCGGCCACTCGACCACACCACGACTGCTGGCAGCGACTCTGCTCCCGATGCGCGCATCGCACGTGTGATCGCATCGCGCCACGCAAGCGAATCGTCCACTGTGGCACCGCCCGCGTCCACATCGCCCATTTTGCCGTGGCCCCCCTCGGCATTACCGCGCGCGTCGAGCACCACAATGCTCACTACCGAGGCCCGACGGCCAGTCCACGTCATGCCCGCCAGCGCCAAACCTGCAAGCAGCAACGCCGCAACACGAAGCAGCAGCAACCAGCGATCGTTCGGCCGCGTCGCCCGGGCGACAGCGCTCACCTTGCGATCGTCGAGGAACACTGCCGTTGGCAACAGCAGTTCGGGTGGACGTCTCAGTGAGAGTAGATGCGCGGCGATGACACCGGCGACAGCGGCAAGCGTCGCTGCGATCACCCACGGAAACAGGAAACTCATGCCGCCGCTCCGCGCACCGCGCTGCCCGCAATGCGTCGCACTGCACGCGCAGCCGGTTCATCGCACACCACCTCCACATGCCGCGCACCGCATGCGAGGCAACGACGCGCCACCTCTGCGCGCCACGCCGAGAATCGCTCCTTGTACGAGAGTACCGAGTCTCCAGTGAGCGGACGACGCACGTGCTCGGCTTCGGGATCGACGGCCTGCCAGGTGCCACGCGGCGGATCGAGTTCAAGCGGATGCACGACGTGTACGAGTGTCACATCGCTGCCAGCCGCGCATGCTCGCGCAATCGAGACGAGTACGGCTTCGGTATCGCCAAGCACATCACTGCACACAACCAGCCGAGCGCCCCTTGGCGCGCGCGCGATCAATGGCGCCAGCGATGCAGTACCGGTGGGAACAACGGCGTTGAGCGTCGCGGCAACCGACTGCACCGTGCCACGCCGCGTGCGCGCGGGAAGTCGCCGTCCGTCGGGCCGTAGCGCAACGTGCAACCCCACCGGATCACCGGTGGCGTGCGCGGCCGCGGCAAGGCCAACGGTGAGCGCGCGTGCCATCGTCCACTTGTCGGGGGTGTTCGATATATCCGGCTGAGAGCGTGAAGGAAATGCCATCGATGCCGATGCATCGACCAGCATCCAGGTGGGCCACCATGCGCGTTCGTCGGTGACACGAACGAAGGCGCGGTCACTGCGCGCGAGCAGTCGCCAATCGATGCGACGCGGATCGTCGCCCTGTCGGTACGCCCGAAACTCCGTGAACTCGCCTGTTGTACCGCGCTGCGACGCGCGATGTGATCCCGGCATGCCCGCGCGTACCCGCTCGCGCGTCGGCCACTTCAGGCCGCGCAACGCATCGAGCAGTGCACCAAGATCGAGTGAGGCAGGAGTAGCCGACATGGCAAGGAGGGATAACGCCCCTGCGCGCTACAACCGACTCGATGGCGCCGGTACATGCGCAAGCAGCGCCGCAATGATCGGCTCCGACGAAATGCCGTCTGCTTCGGCGGCGAAGTTCGGGAGCACGCGATGACGAAGCACCGGCAGTGCCACACGCTGCACGTCGGCAGGCGACGCTGCGGCGCGTCCGTCGAGCAGCGCCGCGGCCTTCGCGCCCAGAATAAGCGCCTGACCAGCGCGCGGTCCTGCACCCCATCGCACATACTGTTGCACCATCTTCGGCACATCACCGGTGTCCGGTCGCGTAGCGCGCACCAGCGTCGCGGCATACTGCAGCACCGAGTCCGCCACCGCCACATCCCGCACTCCGCGCTGCAGCGACAGCACCGCGTCTGCGTCCATGACAGCCACCGGCGCATCATTGCGGCGTCCCGTGGTGGCGCGCAGGATCTCGACTTCCTCGCTCGCTGAGGGATAGCCCACGCGAATGTCGAAAAGAAAACGATCCAGCTGCGCTTCGGGCAGTGGATACGTGCCTTCCTGTTCGATCGGATTCTGCGTGGCAAGCACAAAGAACGGTTCAGGCAGACGCATTGTCTCACCGGACGCCGTCACACTGTGTTCCTGCATCGCCTCGAGCAGAGCGGCCTGCGTGCGAGGCGGCGCGCGATTGATTTCGTCGGCAAGCACGATATTCGCAAAGATCGGCCCCTGCACAAACCGGAACGATCGATGACCGTGTGCGTCTTCCTCGAGCAGTTCAGTGCCGGTGATGTCGCTCGGCACCAGGTCCGGGGTGAACTGGATGCGGCGGAATGCGAGTCGCATCGACTCCGCGAGCGTGCGAATCATCAGGGTCTTCGCGAGTCCCGGCACACCCACCAGCAGCGCGTGTCCGCCGGCGGCCATGGCGATGAGAATCTGGTCGACCACATCGTCCTGCCCCACGACCCGTCGCGCGATCTCCGTGCGCACCGCACTAACCACCGGCACGAGGTCCGTGGCCATTTCGATCTGGTGTGACGTCGTCACGCGCAACTCACCGAATCGGACGGCGACGGCGCGTATGCACGAACACCGTGGTTCCCGCCCGTACGCCGCCGTCTGCAAGCGCGCGCGATTCATCGTGCACTTCGATTCCGTGCACTTTCGTCATGTACAACGACGGATCGGTGGCGTCGCCAAGCAGCGCGTCGAGTGCTGCGCGCTTCACCTCTGCGATTGTCGTAGCGCTGACCACCTGCACGCGCACCGCATCCCACGCTTCATGTACCTGCGCCCGAATCATGAATGCATCGCCTGCGCCGCGCGAAAGATCGATCGCCGGACCGCGTGTGCGAAATGACGTGACAAATGGCGCGCTCACGCAGAGCCCTCGCCGGACGCACCGTCTTCACCCGCGGCCAGCGTCGTCATTGCCACCTCGGGCGGTGCGGGCGGCAGCAGCGACAGGAAGCGCGCCACCTGCTGGTCGAACAGGTAGCTCGATGCGGTGACTCGTGTGACGCCGTCGTGCGCGACCTGTGCGCCAATCGCGATCTCTTCGCCCCCCTGTCCGCGGTACGTGGCCCATCCCGGCCCATCCTTCTCGAGAAAGGCCGTGTAGATGGAATTGCGGCGGGCAAGGAACGTTGTCGCGGCCGCGATGACGGCATCAGGCGTCAGCGTGGTGCGGACATCCTGCAGGGTGCGAGTGCTCTGTTGATGCATCCACTCAAGTTACTGGCGGGGTCGCTTGGGAGACAGTGGACGCACTTCCACCCGCCCTTGCAGCGTGTGTGCGGAGGTGGCAATCATGTGGACGACAACCTCCGCCACATCGCGTGGCTCGAGCATCCAGGAGCGGTCCGTCCCCTCGGGGAAAAGATCCGTGTCCACCGAGCCCGGCATGACGACCGAAACCTTGACTCCCGCGTCTCGCACTTCGAGCATGAGCGACTCCGTGAAGCCCATGACGAAGTGCTTCGTACCCGCGTAGCAACTGCCGCCAACGAAGGTATTGCGGCCAGCCAGCGAGCCGATGGTGATCACATGGCCGCTGCCGCGCGCGACCATCGCGGGCAACACCGCGCGCGTGACGTGGTACAGCGCGTTGATGTTGACGTCCACCTGCGACTGCCACTCCTCGGGTGTCAGCTCGAGGAACGGCTTCATCACGGCGAGTCCGGCATTGTTGATGAGCACATCGGGTGCGAAGCCCCCGAGGGAGCTCGCGACGCTCACGGGAGACCGCAGGTCGAGGGGCACGCTCTGACACCGTGCGCCAAGCTCGGTGGCCTCGACGGCGACCTCAGCCAGCCCGTTCACGCTGCGCGCGGTCAGTATCAGATCGTGCGTTGGAGCGAGTGCCACGGCAATGGCGCGACCGATGCCGCGGGAGGCGCCCGTAATGAGGGCGGTCGGACGTTGGGCTTCAGCCATGGGACGGAAAAACGCTAAAGGATTGGTTGCCTGCTACGTCATCCGTTCTACCCGCTAACAGGGTGTTGGGGCCGAGTTTGGGTGCCAGAGCAGCTGCAGAAACGCGAAGGCGCGACTGCGCAAACGCGCAAAGGACTGTCATGTGGCTCCGAAGCGATCTCTGCGCATGAATCGGCTCACCCAGTGTTCCTTAGCGCGTTCGCGCGTTTGCGCTTTAGCGCGCGCTGCTTCGTTCGCACTCGAGATCCCCGCCTACACATGCTACGCGAGTTGCAGCTACGCGAGTTGCGACAACAAGTATGCCTTCAGAGCGGACGTATTGACGCGCTCCTGACTCAACGAGTCCCGATCACGCACGGTGACTGAATCGTCGCCTAGCGACTGCGGGTCCACCGTGATGCAGAACGGCGTTCCGACCTCGTCCTGACGACGGTAGCGCTTGCCGATCGAGCCGGTCTCGTCATAATCCACGGCCATGGCAGGTCGCAGGTCGTCGAGGATCTTGCGCGCCATCTCCGGTTGTCCGTCCTTTTTCGTCAGCGGAAAGACGGCGGCCTTGATCGGAGCGAGCGACGGGGCGAGCCCGAGCACCACACGTCCTTCGTCCTCGCCCTCCACCGCTTCTTCGCGATACGCATTCACGAGCAATGCCAGCGTGACACGGTCTGCACCGACTGACGTTTCCACCACATACGGCACGTAGCGCTTGTTGTTCGGCTGATCGAAGAACTCGAGCTTCTTGCCCGAGAACGTCTGGTGCTGCGTGAGGTCGAAATCACCGCGATTATGTACACCCTCGATTTCCTGAAAGCCGAGCGTGCCCCCAAAGTCGAACGTGACGTCGAACGCCGCGCGTGCATAGTGCGCAAGTTCACCTGCGCCGTGCTGATGAAACCTGAGGCGCTCAGGCGACAATCCGAGATCGAGGTGCCACTGCATGCGCGCCGCCTTCCACTGTTCGAACCATTCCATGTCGGTGCCGGGCTCGACGAAGAACTGCATCTCCATCTGCTCGAACTCGCGCGTTCGAAAAATGAAGTTGCCCGGCGTGATCTCATTGCGAAACGCCTTGCCGATTTGCGCGATCCCGAAGGGGACCTTCTGACGCGTGCTCTGCTGCACGTTCAGGAAGTTCACGAAAATGCCCTGCGCAGTTTCGGGGCGCAGGTACACCGTGCTCGCGCTCTCCTCCAGCGGACCCATGAATGTCTTGAACATCAGGTTGAACTGACGCGGCTCCGTCAGCTGACAGGCATCGTGTTGCCCCGGCTGCTTGCTCGGCTTTTGCGGACAACGCGCGTCTTCCAGCTTGTCGGCGCGAAAGCGGCCCTTGCACACTTTACAGTCGACGAGCGGGTCGACGAAGCCGCCAACGTGTCCGCTCGCTTCCCACACGCGCGGGTGCATGAGGATGGACGCGTCGAGGCCGACGACGTCGTCGCGGCTGCGCACCATCGCATTCCACCAGTTGTCCTTCACATTGCGCTTGAGCTCGACGCCGAGCGGACCGTAGTCCCACACGGACCCGGTGCCGCCATAGATCTCCGACGACTGGAAGATGAATCCGCGTCGCTTGCAGAGCGATACCAGCTTGTCCATCACGTCGGGGCTTGCAGCCATGAAACAACTCAGGTGGAAGTAAGGTGCGCGACGATCATGTCTCCATGATCGCGGCCGTTCTCGATGAAGATCTTGTTCGCGTCGAAGCCCGACGCGATGACACCCGCAAGGTAGACGCCCGGCAAAGGCGTCGCCATCGTTTCCGGATCGTGTGCAGGCACACCCGATGTCGCATCGATCGGCACACCCAGATCGGCCAGCAATCCCGTCTCCGGCAGGTATCCGGTCATGAGATACACCTGCGTCGCCGGCAACCGCTGCTCACCCTCCGGCGCTTCGATCACCACATGCTCAGCCGTGATCTCCTTCACGCGCGACTGAAAGTGCGCGATGATCGATCCATCATGCATGCGGTTCGCAATGACCGGCCGCACCCACGGTTTCACACCACGATCGAGGTCCTCGGCGAAGTGCACCAACTGCACCTTCGCATCAGCGCGCAACAGCTCCAGCGCCGCATCAACCGCCGAGTTTCCGCCACCCACAATCACCACAGGCTCACGCCAGGCGTAGTGACCTTCGGTGTATCCATGCTGCACATGCGGCAACTGTTCTCCGGGGACCCCCAGCTTGTTCGGCCGCCCAAAGTACCCCGTCGCCACACACACCGCATGCGCAAACGTGACCCTTTCTCTCCCCGCGCGCGTCTCCGACCGCACCACCCACCTCGCCTCCCTCTCCGCGACCTCCCCCACCCCCGCGACCTCGGCGAGTGCGCCTGCACTCGCCACTGACGAGATGCTGTGCACCGTCTCATACTGCCGCACCGGCAAATCATAGTGCGATGCCACCGCCCGGTAGTACGCCAACGCATCGCGCCGCGACGGCTTCTCCCCAGCAACGACAAACGGCAGCCCGCCAATGGAGAGCCGCTCGCCCGTCGAAAAAAACGTCATGTACGTCGGATACTGCGCAATGCCGGACACAATCGGCCCACGGTCGAACAACACCACCGACAGCCCCGCGGGCTTAGCCGCAACACCCGCCGCAAGCCCGCATGGCCCTGCACCGACGATCGCCAGGTCGACATACAGCGGCGCCTCGACTGCCGCCGCCTCGCCTTGACGAATGATCATGCGCTGACGGTCCGACCCTCGATGATCTGGTCGCGTCGCGTTCCCACGCTCACATACGCAATCGGCACATCGATCAGTGTTTCCATGCGATCCAGATACGCCCTCGCGGCGGCCGGCAGGTCTTCCAGCGTGCGCGCGGTGCTCGTGTCTACTCGCCAGCCGTCATGCCATTCGAGCACCGGAACCGCACGATCGAGCAACGCGACGTCGGCGGGGAACTCCGTGAAGCGCTCGCCATCCACTTCATACGCCGTGCAGATCGCAATCTTCTCGAGCGTATCGAGCACATCGAGCTTGGTGACGGCGAGGCCGGTAAGACCATTGACGCGCGCGGCATAGCGCACCACAACGTCATCGAACCAGCCGCAGCGTCGCGCGCGGCCAGTGGTCGCACCAAACTCGTTGCCCAGTGTGCGCACCTGCGTCTGCAGCGGTTCGTCGAACTCGGTGGGCAGAGGGCCGTTGCCGACACGTGTCGTATAGGCTTTCACGACGCCCAGCGCCGCATGCACCGCGCGCGGTCCGATGCCCACGCCGATCGCTGCCCCGCCAGCCGTCGTATTGCTCGACGTGACAAACGGATACGTGCCATGATCGACATCGAGCAGCGAGCCCTGTGCGCCCTCGAGCAGCACCGCCGCGCCAGACTTGATCGCGGTGTGCACGCAGAGTCCAACGTCATCGGCCACTGCCAGCAATCGCGGCGCCAGTTGTTCGAGCAACCTCATGGTTTCGTCGACACTGGCGCGATGTTCGCTGCCGGCCGCCTTCAACATGCCATTGGCATGCGCGACACCCTTGTCGACCTGCTCACGCAGCCGCTCAGGCCAGCGCAGATCGAGCACACGCACACCGCGACGCGCGACCTTGTCTTCATACGCGGGACCGATGCCGCGACCGGTTGTGCCGATCGCCTTCGACGACGCGCTCGCCTGATCCATGACCTTGTGATACGGCAGCACAAGATGCGCGCGCTCGCTCACATATAGTCGGCCTTCAACATCGACGCCGTCCTCGATCAGCCCGTCGATCTCGTGGAACAGTGTCTCCGGGTCGAGCACCACGCCATTGCCGATCGCGCAGCGCACGCCGCCGTGCAAAATTCCGCTTGGCACCTGATGCAGCACAAACGAGCGGTCACCGATATGGACCGTGTGTCCGGCATTGGCGCCGCCCTGATAGCGCACCACCCAGTCCGCGCGCTCGGCGAGCACGTCGACGAGCTTGCCCTTGCCTTCGTCGCCCCACTGCGCACCCACCACCACGACCGTGCGGATTGTCGAATCGAACATGCGAATCCTGGAAACGTGCGCCGCGCGCGGGGGAGGAGCCGAGGTCCCGTCCATCCGTTCGCCGTCCATCGTGGACGGCCTGTGCAGGCAGCACCTGAACGCAAAAAACGCCCCGTCTGGCGCGCTTTGGGGCGCACGCACGGGGCGTTGTTGGAATCTAGACCTGTGGGCGGGTTAAGCAACCGGGTAGAGCGTGAACACGGCGCCCGATACGACCGCCACGCAGTCCGCTATAGGGAGATCCCGCTCAAAAGCGATACGTCGCCGCCAAGCCTGACTTCGTGGGCATGCGCTCGGCCGGCACGATAATCACCTCACCCTGCGTGCGCAGCACCGCTTCCGCCACGTCGTCCAGAAGGTCATCGACCGTTGCCTCTGAAAGGTCGGCCTGCACCGCAGCGCCCGTGGCGGCGTCGATACGTCCCGGGATCTCGCGATCAGCTTCCACGAGTAGCGTGCCCACACGGCCAGCCATGGCGGCCAATGCCACCGCCTGGAGATCGTCCGAGGCAAGCTGATTGGCGCTTGCGGTATGATACGCGTCGACAAGCTTGGCCAATCGCGCCAGATACACGGGCTCCATGTGCTGCCAGGCCATCGCTCGAAGCGCGTCGATTTCGAGCGCGTCGACATTCATCGCGATGCCTTCGGGAATAAGGAACGGATTTTTACTCACGCTGCGAAACATCGTTTGATGCTCACCGAGCGTGGCCAGCATGAGGGGCAGCCCCGCGGGACGGGAATGTGTTTCGAGTACGCGCCGATCGATCGTGCGGAAGAAGCGTTCCGTGTCGGCGTCGATCTGCTCCCCCTCGGCGTCGGGGCGTTCATCGGGTTCGCCACCCAGAACGATCTCATCCAGCGCATCTCGATTGCCTTCGAAGAGCCTGGCTTCGTGGCGACTCACCCAGAGCAGATGAAATCGATCAGACGACTGCAGGATACGCAGCAGGGGCTTGGTGTGAAAACTGTCGGCGACGATCGCGAGCTCGTGCACTGGCCGCTGCAGGGAGATCACTTCGAACGTCGAGGCCGATGCAAGGACGGCGAGCCCGTCCGTGCGATGATTCCAGAACGCGTCATCGTCGGCGAGCGCTTCGAGCGGTGCGAGTAGCGCTGCGACATCCGCGTCCGGATGAGTCGCGTGCAGCGAGCGACTGATCTCGCGCAGGAGGTTGCCGAATCGAATCGGATCCTGGGCGTTCTCCGGATGATGCCGGTGCGTCGGCTGATAGAGCGAAACGCACGGCGGCGTTTGCGGTGCAATAAGCGTGTGCAATGGATTCGACGTGGTCTGGAGCACTGGACGTCCCGTGGAAACTGGATAAAGGCACCCACCGAGCGTTCCGGCGGCATCTGGCGACCCAAAAAAACGCGGCGCGCCAACGTGAAGCGGATTTTGTACCCCACAGCGGTCCAGTCGTGCGCTGAGTCAAGAGATGCGGACACTGGGGAGTAGAGCCCCCCGCGGTTGCGCTTACTCGCGTGGTGACGTTCAGCTCACCGGCAGCAATCCGGCCGCATGTAGCGCGGACTCCACCTTCGCACGCTCCGAGCCGTCGAGCGAAAGCAGCGGCGCCCTCGGCGCGCCACCTTCGAGCCCCACCACGTCCATAGCCGCCTTGATGCCGGCGGGACCGAACGCCGCGGCAATGTCGCTGGCGAGCGGCACCAGCGGCATCTGCAACTGCGCCGCCTCCGCGTCACGACCGTCAAGCGCGGCGTCCAGCATCGCGCGTACTGGAAGCCCCGCATACAGCGCAATCGCGAGAATCGCGCCGCGCGCACCGTGGTGAATGGCCGCTGCGGCCGTGCTGCCATTGCCGGTAAGCACGGTGAATGATTCAGACTGCGCCTCAAGGTACTTCGCAAGCACCGGCAGGTTGCCCGCCGAGTCTTTCATCCCGATGACGTTGTCGTGCTCGGCAAGTGTGTGCACGAGCTCGGGTGACAGCACGAGGTGCGCATACGCAGGCATGTTGTAGAGCAGCACCGGGATGGGGCTCGCATCCGCCACCGCGCGAAAGTGCGCCAGCAGCGCCGCTTCGCTCATGCGTTTCAGGAAGTAATGCGGGGCGATCACGAGCGCCGCGTCCGCACCCGCATCCGCCGCGTCCCTGCAGCGCGAAATGGTGAGTCGCGTGCTTTCGCTTCCCGTGCCCGCAAGCAGCCATTGATTCGGCTGCACCACTTGGCGGGCCCATTCAGTGAGCAGTCGGCGCTCGGCGCAGTCCAGCAGGGAGGATTCACCACTCGAGCCCGACACCAGAATGCCGTTGAGTCCGGCATCGAGGTGCGCCTTCAGGTTGCGGACGAATGGCTCGCGCGCGAGATCACCCGTGGCGCGATCAAACGTGGTGACGGCGGGGGCCAACAGGCCGCCCAGAGTGCGTGTGGTCATGCCGTCAATCTAGTGAACTTCCCTCACGCAGCCGAGTGACGTCTCACGGTGCACTCATCGTCGCGGCGGCTGTACGGCGAAGCCCGTTCAACTGCCTCCAGCTTTGTCGCAGTTCCCCTGCGTCTCCGCGCCCCTGCGGTAAATGCAGTTTCCCCGCGACCTCCCCCTCAGCTCCCGAACAAGCTCTCGAATCCCGACCCGAAGATCGTGTTGTCGCTGGTGCCAAAGGGCGATGGACTCGACACCGCCGGCTGTCCGTGCGGCGACGTTGCCAGCGGCGGCAACGTGGGCCCGGTGCCCAGCGGGTGCGGCGGCTGTGCG
>JBGTFN010000010.1:0-14704 GCA_041747275.1 Gemmatimonadaceae bacterium
CGCAAGAGCGCGCTGACAGGTTGTCAGGGATTCCGCTATTCACACGCGCGCGAACGCATCGCGTTCTTTGGTCTCACCAGACAAGCTCTGGGCGTTCCGTTCACGGGCGCGCGGATATAAGCGGCACTACGCCGACGCGATATCCACGACCACCTTTCCGAACTGCTCGCCCGACGACAGTCGCTCGTACGCCGCGCGACCGTCAGCGAGCGGGAAGACCGAATCCACCGGTGGCAACAACTCGCCATTGCGCAGCTGCTGCGCAATGGCGGCGAACTCCGAATCGCTGCCCATCGTGGATCCCATCAGCGTCCACTGATTCCAGAACATGCGGCGTACATCGGTGTGCACCATCGGGCCCGATGTGCCGCCGCACGTGACAAGTCGTCCGCGTTTTCCGAGTGCGATCAGCGACTGCGTCCATGTGGCTTCGCCAACACTGTCGATCACCACATCCATGCCGCGCTTGTTGGTCGCCAACCGCACCTGCTTGCCGGCGTCGCCGGCGCGGTGATTGAGCACGTGATCGGCGCCGAGCGCTGTCGCACGGGCGAGTTTTTCATCGCTGCCTGACGTCACCCATACCGTTGCGCCGATCGTTTTGCAAATCTGCAGCGCGGCCAACGCCACGCCGCCGCCAATGCCCCAGATCAACACATCATCGCCTGCTTGCACCCGGGCTCGCGTTGTCACCATGCGCCACGCGGTCAGTGTGGCCAGTGGAAACGCCGCGGCTTGCGCCCACGAAATGTTGTCCGGAATTTGTTCGACGTTTTCCGACGGAACCACCACGTACTCCGCAATCGTGCCGGGGTGATGTTCACCCAGCACACCATACGTAAGACAAAGTGGCTGGTCGCCAGCCTGACAGTATTCGCATCGGCACGAACGATCCACAACGCCCGGATTGATGATCACACGCTCGCCGATGCGCACGTTCTGCACCGCCGAGCCAACCGCTTCCACAACGCCTGCTCCATCTGAACCCACGACCCACTTGGGCGTGATGCGCACGCCGGGGATGCCACCAAGTACCCAGAGGTCGAGTCGATTGAGTGCGGCCGCGTGTACGCGGATGCGTACAGCATTCGCGTTGCTCAGTTGGGGCACCGATACGTCGTCGCGCAGTTCAAGTTGCGACAGATCGCCGTGGGCAGAGATCGTCAGGGCACGCATGTTCATGGGCATCGGGTCAACAACAGGTCGTGAGGGGCGTAATGACTGCCGCCGCGATGCGTCCACCGCTCGACCCACACAACTTCGCCTGTGCGCACGTGGCGAAACAGGGGGAACGCCGGGGCCGAGCTGATCGGCGTTGACTCGTCCGAAACCTCCGGTCCCCACTCTATATTTCGCGTAATCCCCAACTTCACGTCGGGCGGCCGTACTTCGTCCGACGCATCCCACTGTCCCATCGCTGCCATGGCGTCCTTCCAAGTTCCCCCGCTCGGTGAATCCATCGTCGAAGCGACCGTGTCCCGCTGGCTGAAGCAGGTTGGCGATGTCGTCGCCGGATGACGCGGCGGCCGGCGATTCACTTGATGCCTTGTCCGCCGACTTGTCGGGGGCGGCCTGCGCACCCGCGCCCGCCGTCACCTCGCCAAGCACGTCTCCTACGTTCACCACGTCACCTTCGCTCTTGTTCTGCGCCGACAGCGTACCGGCCTCGAGCGCGGGCACTTCGACCGTGATCTTGTCCGTCTCGAGCTCCACGAGCGTATCGCCCGCAGCTACGGTGTCGCCGACATTCTTGAGCCAGCGGGAAACGGTCGCTTCGACGATGGATTCACCGAGCGGCGGAACTTGGAAGGACGCCATGGCAACAGCGGGACGTAGAGGATCAGGGGAGGCGCACGCAGCGCTGGATTGGCGGAAATATAGGGCGTGGGCAGCTGATCGGACGAGACCGTGCCTATCCGTCGGCGCGTAATCGACGCGAGGTACCTATCCTGCACTGGCTGTATCTTCTTCCGCATCGATCATCAAAATCTCAACACATCTCGTGACGTCCGACTTAATGCGCGCCCTCACGATCTCGGCGCACGGCGACCTGTCGCAACTCGTTCTGCGCGATATTCCCATACCTGCGCTCCAGCATCCGGGTGATGTGCGCATCCGCATGCGCGCGGCCGCACTCAATCGACTTGACCTGTTCGTGCTTGCGGGCATTCCCGGTGTGCACCTCACGCCGGATTGGGTCGTGGGCTCCGACGGTGCGGGCGTGATTGAATCGGTGGGCGCTGGCGTGACGCGCGTTCGATCAGGGCAGCACGTGATCGTCAATCCGGGTGTCGTGGACCGGAGCTGCACCTGCGAATACTGCCGAGCCGGCGACCAGCCGCTGTGCCTCACCTATGGCGTGCTCGGCGAACATCGACACGGCACACTGGCCGAGTACATCGTGGTGCCCGAGGCGAACGTCGAGGTCATTCCAGATCACATCGAATTCGCCACGGCGGCTGCGTTCCCACTTGCAACGCTCACGGCGTGGCGCATGGTGGTCACACGCGCGCAGGTGAAGGCGACAGATGATGTGCTCATCTGGGGCATCGGTGGCGGCGTGGCGCTCGCTGCGCTCCAGATCTGCAAACAGATCGGAGCGACGGTCTGGGTCACGTCAGGCAGCGATGAAAAACTGGCGCGAGCCAGAACACTCGGTGCTGACCATGTGCTCAACCATCGCAGCGGCGATGCCGGCAAGCAGGTGCGGCTCGCCACGAATAAACGCGGCATGGATGTTGTGATCGACAGCGTGGGTGAAGCCACCTGGACGCAGTCACTGATTGCACTCGGCAAGCGTGGGCGCCTGGTGACGTGCGGTGGCACGTCGGGTCCGATGGTGCAGACCGACGTGCGCCGCATGTTCTGGAATCAGTGGACGCTGATGGGATCGACGATGGGAAGCGACGCCGAGTTTGCAGCGATCGCGGCGCAGCTACGAGAAGGCCACCTGCTTCCGCCGGTGGATTCGGTGTACGCGCTGGACGATGGGCGCGCAGCCTACCAACGCCTGCAATCGGGCGATCAGTTCGGCAAGGTGGTGGTGCGCATCAGCGATCGTGCGCCGTGACTGAATCTGCGTCGTACAGCGCAGACGAGGAACGCGTGATTCGAGCGGCGCATCGCGCCGGCGAGGCGCCGCAGTGCCCGCGCTGTAAAATCGCGCTCACCCATCGCGGCATCGGCGGCGGATCGTTCGGTCTCGGCTACTCGCGCAAGCGCGAATGGCTCATCTGTCCATCGTGTCGACGGAGCGTGCTGTTCGATGCGCAGCGGGGCACCCGGCTCTAGGCTCGACGCCCTTGCTGCCCCGAGTAGATTCGCACCCATGTTCTGGTCGCTTGCCGGCTTGTCCGGCCCCTCGCTGCTGCGCGCGCAGGCAGCCCCACTTCCCGAGAGCTTCACGGGTCGTCTCGAGTACAGCTTCACCCTGATCGCCGAGTTCATCCCGGCGCTTTTCGGTGCGCTGGTCATTCTGTTCGCCGGCTACCTGCTCGCCAAGCTGATCGAGAAGGGAGTGCACCGCTTGCTCAAGCGCATGCATTTCAACGAGATGCTCGACCGCGGCGGGGTACTCGAGGCCGTCGCGCGCTCGGGTACGCCGATCAATCCGGCCCGCGTGGTCGCATCGTTCCTGTTCTGGGGCGTGATGTTTTCGGTGCTGCTGATCGCCGCCAACGCGATCGGGCTTGAATCGCTCGCCGGCGTCTTCAGCGAGCTGCTCTCCTACATCCCCGGCATCATCGCCGCGATCGTAATCGTGATCGTTGGCATCGTGCTGGGCGGTTTTGTCGAGGGGCTGATTCGTGCTGCGGCGGGCGCGGTGCACGGCGCGGCCGCCTTGGCGCGCATCGGTCGCGGAAGCGTGATCGTGCTGGCCGTGTTCATGGCGCTCCAGGAGATTGGCGTGGCGACCAACATCGTCACGATCGCCTTCGGAATTCTCTTCGGCGCCGTGGCTCTTGCGTTGGGCCTGGCGTTCGGGTTGGGCAACCGCGGCCTGGCCGGTGAGATCACCCGCAACTGGTACGAGCGTTACCGCGCCGAGCGTGAGCTGATCGAGCGCGAGGCGGCGGCAGACGAGGCCGAGGACTTCCCGGAGACGCGGGAATACGCATCGGTGTCCGCGTCGGCGGTGGGTTCGGACCACGCAGATTCGCACGGTTCTGGCAGCCAGCCCTGAACTCGTTGCCACACAACGACTTGCGAGACTGGCCGCAAGTTGATTTGTGCCTACACACCCGCTAGATTTGATGGGTTGCCCCGACTCTCGCGCAACCCGTGCGCGACCTGTGCTGCGGGCCCCATATCCAGCTTCCCCTACGCCATTCCATGACCGCTCCCAACGCTCGCGAGCGCATTCTGCCGCGGATGATTCACGAGGAAATCAAGGAATCGTTCATCAACTATTCCATGAGCGTGATTGTCTCCCGCGCTCTCCCGGATGTGCGAGACGGGCTCAAGCCGGTGCACCGGCGCGTGCTCTACGCCATGAACGAACTAGGCCTCGTGCCGGGCCGGCCCTTCAAGAAGTGCGCGACCGTCGTTGGCGATGTGCTCGGCAAGTACCACCCGCACGGCGACAGCTCGGTGTACGACGCGCTCGTGCGCATGGCGCAGGATTTTTCGCTGCGCTACCTGCTCGTCGATCCGCAGGGAAATTTCGGTTCCATCGACGGCGACTCAGCGGCCGCCTATCGCTACACGGAGGCGCGCCTCACGCGTCTGGCCGTCACGATGCTGACAGACATCGACAAGAACACCGTCGACTTCGCGCCTAACTTCGACGACCGCCTCGAAGAGCCGCGGGTGTTGCCGGCGGGCGCGCCCAACCTGCTCATCAACGGTTCGTCGGGCATCGCGGTCGGTATGGCCACCAACATCCCGCCGCACAACCTGCGCGAAGTGGTGGACGCGAGCATCGCGCTCATCGACAACCCCGATCTCGACGCCGAGCAGCTGCGCGGTTTCGTGAAGGGTCCCGACTTCCCGACCGGCGGCTACATCTATGGCCGCGCAGGAATCGCCGACTATCAGACCACCGGTCGCGGACGCATCGTGATGCGCGCACGTGCCGTGATCGAAGAGCGCGAGTCGTCGGGCAAGTCGCAGATCGTGATCACCGAAGTGCCCTACCAGGTCAACAAGGCCAAGCTCGTCAAGGACATCGCGGACCTGGTGCGCGACGGCAAGCTGACCGGTATCTCGGCGCTGCGTGACGAGTCCGACCGTGAGGGTATTCGTGTGGTGGTCGAGCTCAAGCGCGATGCGATTCCGCGCGTGGTGCTCAACCAGCTGTACAAGCACACCGCCATGCAGAGCACGTTTGGCGTGATCATGCTGGCGCTCGTGCCGGATGACACGGGCCGCCTGATTCCGCGTGTGCTCAGCCTCAAGCAGGTGTTGGAGCACTACCTCAAGCATCGCCACGAAGTCATCGTGCGGCGCACGCAGTTCGACCTGGACAAGGCCGTCGAACGCGAGCACATCCTCGAAGGTCTCAAGATCGCCGTCGACAACATCGACGAGGTCATCGCGCTCATTCGTGCCGCGGACGACACACCGACGGCGAGCGCACAGTTGCAGGCGCGCTTCGGACTCAGCGATCGTCAGGCCGATGCGATTCTCAACATGCGCCTGGCCAAGCTCACCGGTCTCGAGCGCGACAAGCTTGAAGAGGAGCTCACGGAAGTGCGTGCGTTCATCGCCGAGCTGCGCAGCATCCTCGATTCGCGTGAACGCCGCATGAACATCATGAAGGGCGAGCTCATGGAAGTGCGCGAGACGTTCGGAGACGAGCGTCGTACGGAGATCGTGAGTGATGAAGGTGAGTTCTCGGTCGAAGACCTCATCGCGGAAGAAGAGATGATGGTCACCATATCGCGGCAGGGCTACATCAAGCGCACCGCTGTGTCGCTGTTCAACAAGCAGGGACGTGGTGGACGCGGCAAGATCGGCGCCGATCTCAAGGACGGCGACTTCATGGAGCAGATGTACGTCACGTCAACGCATCACTACATCCTCATCTTCACCGACGACGGACGCTGCTTCTGGCTCAAGGTGCATGAGCTGCCGCAGGCTGGCCGCACCACGCGCGGCAAGCCCATCGTCAACCTCATCAACGTCACGCCGGACACCCGCATCCGCGCGATCGTTCCGGTGCGCGAGTTCAGCGACAACGAGTACCTGCTGTTCGGTACGCGCAACGGAACCGTGAAGAAAACCGCGCTGTCGCAGTACTCCAACGTGCGCGTGAACGGCATCAAGGCCATCAAGATCGAGGAAGGCGACGAACTGATCGACGTGCAGGTGACGTCGGGCACGAGCGACGTCATCCTCGGCACGCGACAGGGCATGTCCATCCGCTTCCACGAGCAGGATGCGCGCGAGATGGGTCGGGACACCACGGGTGTGCGCGGCATCTCGCTCGGCAAGGGTGACGCCGTGGTGGGCATGGTGGTGATCCGACGCAACGAGGCCACGCTGCTCGTGTGCACGGAGCTTGGCCTGGGCAAGTGCACGTCGCTCGACGACTACCGCATCCAGAAGCGCGGCGGCAAGGGCATTCTTACGCTCAAGCGCACCGAGCGCACCGGTCACATCGTGGCGCTCATGGAAGTGTCGGCAGAAGAAGAGATCATGCTCATCACGCGCGGCGGCATCTCGATCCGCTCGTCCATGGAGCAGATGCGAGTGGTAGGCCGGAATACGCAGGGCGTGCGTATGGTCGCGCTCGACAGTGGCGACATGGTGACTGCGGTGGCGCGTGTCGTGCCGGAAGACGACAAGGACAATGGAGACGGTGAGGCGGAAACCGGCCCGGAAAGCCCAGCGGTTCCGGACGGTGAACTCGACCTGACCAGTTGAACAGTTAGTTTCAAAGTTACCTGTCCATGACCTCCCCACTCATCGATCTCGTCGCCCTCGAGGCGGCAGCGCAGCGTATTCGCGGCGTGGCAGTGCAGACACCGCTGTTGCCGGTGGATGCACTGTCCGATCGCTTTCCGCACGGTGTGTGGGTAAAGGCTGAGTGCCTGCAGCGCATCGGCGCATTCAAGGTGCGCGGTGCGTTCAACTACATGGCTACCATGGCCCCGGCCGTTCGAGCTCGCGGTGTGATCGCGCCTTCGAGCGGCAACCATGCGCAGGCGGTCGCGTACGCGGCGCGGCACTTCGGCGTGTCGTGCACAGTGGTCATGCCCACGACGGTTTCGCCGGCGAAGGCGGCCGGTGCAAAGCGATTGGGCGCGACGGTGGAGCTGGTGGGCACGACCACACTTGAGCGCATCGCGCGCGCGGACCAGCTGGCGGCGGAGACCGGCGCCATTGTTGTGCCGCCGTTCGATGACGACAAGATCATTGCCGGCCAGGGTACAGTCGGCCTCGAGATCGTCGATGCGCTGCCTGACGTCGCGACGGTTGTCGTGCCGGTGGGTGGTGGCGGCTTGTCGAGCGGCGTGGCAGCGGCGATCAAAC
This sequence comes from Gemmatimonadaceae bacterium, assembly GCA_041747275.1. GTDB lineage: Bacteria > Gemmatimonadota > Gemmatimonadetes > Gemmatimonadales > Gemmatimonadaceae > JAABRT01. The sequence goes on from JBGTFN010000010.1 coordinate 7,477, forward strand.
TCCGGAAGCCGAACGCACGCATTGTTTGCGTCGAGCCGGCGTCGATGCCCAAGCTGTCACGTGCGATTGCGAATGGTGGTCCCGTCACGCTGCCGAGCAGCTCGTCGATTGCAGACGGATTGCTGGGTGTGCGACTCGGCGATCGCAACTGGGATCACCTGTCGCAGCTTGTCGACGACGTGGTGAGCGTGGACGACGGTCCAATACGCTGCACCATGCGCTTTCTGATCGATCGGCTGAAGCTGGTGACGGAGCCAAGCGGTGCGATCACGCTGGCGGCGGTAATGGAAGGCAAGGTGCCGTCTGATGGTCCGATTGTCGCCGTGATCAGCGGTGGCAACATAGAATGGGACGGGTTGCTTGCGCATGTGAGCGACGACTCGATGGCACGGGAAGCGGTGCAGTCCTGATGGCCGCTCCGGCCCGCGTCCTTGTGGCAGACGATGATCCCGCGGTACTGGAATCGATCGGTTGGCTGTTGAAGGAGAACGGATACGATGTCGCTCGCGCGACCGATGGCAGCTCGTGCCTTGATGCGCTGGGCGAGCGGACGCCGGATCTCCTGCTGCTGGACATTCTGCTGCCGGACACCGAAGGCTTTCAGTTGCTCGAGCGCATCAAGGCCGACGAGCGTTGGCGCGACCTGCCAGTACTCATGCTCTCATCGTTGCCGCCGGAAGACGCATCCGTGCGCGCGCTCGGCCTTGGTGCGGTGGACTTCATTCGCAAGCCATTCCGCCCAAAGGAACTGCTCGCGCGAGTGCAGGCGCACCTGCGTCATGGCGCGGTGTTTCGCGCCACGCGTGCGGCGCTTCAGCGCACGCAGGACGAGTTGCATCAGGCGCAGGAAGATGCGGAAAGTCGACGCAAGCTCGTCGACATTCTGCATGAGGTGACGGGCGATCTGTCAGTGAGCGAACTGTACCAGCTGCTCGTGGGTCGAGCGGCGCGTGCGCTCGGAGTCTCGCACTGTTCGGTGCTGCTGGCCAAGGCCGGAACGCGTTCAGCGACCGTGGTGGCTGCGGTGGAGAATCCCAAGATCACCAGCCTCGAAGTATCGCTCGACCGCTACCCGGAACTCGAGGCCGCGCTCGAGACCGGTCAGCCCGTGCTCGTGGAGAACATTGCCACTCACGCACTTTACGAAGGTGTGCGACAGGTGTGGGGACTCGAAGGCATCGCCGTGAACATCCGCTCGGTGATCGCGCTGCCGTTCACCGTGGATCGCGGTGCGTACGGTGTGTTCCTCGTGCGACGCACACTCGACCAGGAGCCGCTCGGCCCGGCCGACCTCGAGTTTGCCGAAGCGGTGATCACCGCCGCGGTCGCTGTGATTCAGCGGGCGCGCATGGTGGAGCATACCATGGCCGACAACGCCCGACTCGAGCAACTCGCGCAGACCGACCCGCTCACGCAACTGCTCAACCGCCGCGCGCTGTCCGAAACGATCACGGCCGAGATGGAACGAGCGCTCCGGTACGACGCATCGCTCGCGCTGCTGATGATCGACCTCGATCATTTCAAGCGCGTGAACGACACCTACGGACATCTCATCGGCGACGATGTGTTGCGCGACATCGCGCAGCTCTTGCGATCCAACGTACGTGAGCGCGATGTCGTCGCGCGGTATGGTGGAGAAGAGTTTCTGGTGCTGCTGCCGGACACCGACGATGCGGGTGCCGAGGCATTCGCCGAAAAGCTTCGCCTTGCAATTGCCGCGCATAAGTTCTCGTCGCGGCCGAGAGAAGAAGGGATTTCGGTCACGGCGAGCATTGGTGTGGCGACGTTTCCGGCGGCTCGCATCGAGACGGTCGAGGACTTGTTTGCGCGCGCGGACGCGGCGTTGTATCGGGCGAAGGCCGAGGGTCGGGACCGGGTGGTGCGGTAAGCAGCGGGACCCCAAAGCCAAGGAGACGCCGATGGCCTGGACGAATTCGAATCTGCATGATCCTGGGATCACCGTTCTCGAGCTGCTGAGCTACAGCCTTGTAGGCTATGGTGTCGGCAGGCTGCTGGCCTCGCCGCTCCGCCGTGCCGCCTGTGGCTGGCCGTGCGTCGCGATGGTTTCGGCCGTCACGGTAGCGGGCGTAATACGGCTCGCGGGGCAGTCAGGTCGCAGGCGATGCGCCGCTCGGCACGACTACAAGAACCGTGTACGCGGCAAAGGCAAACTTGAGCGCCTCAAGTAGAAGTTATCGATGCGTACGCTTCGCCTGTGGTGCTGCGGTGCCCGTGCGACTGCCTAGCGGATACGCACGTATTTGCCGCTACACCGTTCGATGCAGCCATAGTCGAGCGTCAGCGTGTTGTTGGTGACGTCTCGATAGTACCATGTGTGCGCGGTTCGATTGGCGACATCGGCCGTGAACACCATCTCGATGCGCTCGTCATCGAGCACGCGGTATGACCGGAACTGATTCGCCATTCGCTCGGTGCTCGCACTGAACCGCCCATCGGACCGAAACTGCACGGTCTCCGAAAGGCGGCCGTCCGCACGCTGCCAAGTGGCGCTGCCGTCACCTGGATCGGCGATGAACTCGACAAGTCTCCACTCGCCGATGATGCCTGAGCGGACGGCTGCCTCGGGAGGGCTGGCCTCATCGAGGAAGCCGCAACCGGGGCCAACGCTCAGGCAGAGCAGGAGCGAAGTCAACTTTGCTGATATTCTCATGAGCATGCCTCGGCGAGGGTTGTGGCGAGTGCCTACGGTATACCCTTGTCTGCGCGCGATGGCACAGCGTCACGTTCAGCTGATCGATTGCGTCGATTCTCAGGTCAAATCGCGCCACCGGAATTCCCCTGCTCCCTGAGCGGAGCGGGACGTGATGGGCTTATGCGCCGCAGGACTCAGGCGAGGCCAGCCGCGGCGGTCGCGTCGCAAGCGACCCTGCTGCATCCTACAGCACTCAATGGTCATTGCCCACTCGAGTCAGGAGTCAGCGTCATCATGCACCAGGCACTGGGATTCGAGGTCGATCTACCGCTCTCGTTCGACGACGCGATGAACGCGACTCGCGCTGCGCTCAAGACCGCTGGCTTCGGCGTGCTGACGGAGATCGATATGCAGGCGGCGTTCAAGGAGAAGCTCGGAGAGGAGTTCCGGCGCTACACGATCGGTCTGCTGCTCCCGTGCAACGTGACAGTGGAAGCGGTTGCCGAACGCCGCTGGCACGTGCGGATTGCCGACCCGCAGATGATGCTGTCGGCCGCGCCGCGTATGCCGTCGGCGCTCAAGCAGGTTGCGGAGGACGCTCGTACGCGCATGGAACGAGTCGTCGCCGACTTGGCGCGCATGGTGCGGAAGGACGGCGCGCAGTAGCGGCACGTCGAGGCGGCCGATCGACATCTTCGAGCTCGCGGTGCACGATACACTGCTCGTGCTGCTGGTGTGGAAGCTCGTGCAAGATTTTTCGGCACGAAGATCGCGTCGCGAGCAGGCGTGATGATGGGAGGGGATGCGCGTCGTTACTTTACGTGGACCAACATCCCCTCATCACCCACCGTTCGGAGACCGCTCCATGCGGATGCTCGTACTTGGCGCCGGACTGCAAGGCTCGGCGTGTGCATTTGATCTTCTGAGAAATCCTGCCGTCGAGCGCGTCGTGCTCGCGGATGTTCGCATCGGCGCGCTGCCGAAGTTCCTGCAGCCTCATCTTGGCGATCGATTGCACACCGAAGAGGTGGACGTGCGCAATCACGACGCCGTACGCGCGCTGATGCGCGAGTGCACCGCCGTGTGCAGCGCGATTCCGTACTACTTCAACTTTCCGCTCGCTCAGCTGGCGGTGGAATGTGGTGTGCACTTCACCGACCTCGGCGGCAACACCGAGATCGTGTTGCAGCAAAAGGGACTCGAAGCCGATGCTGAAGCCAAGGGTGTGAGCGTGGTGCCGGACACCGGACTCGCGCCGGGCATGGTCAACATCATCGCGCAGCTCGGCATTTCACAGCTCGATTCGGTGCAGAGCGTCAAGCTGTACGTGGGGGGACTGCCGCAGAACCCGCTGCCGCCGCTGAACTACCAGATCGTGTATTCGCTGGAAGGCGTCGTGGACTACTACACGACGGAATCGCTCGTTGTGCGCGATGGCCGCCGCATCACGAAGACCGCGCTCTCGGAACTTGAATCGGTGAAGTTTCCCGAGCCCGTTGGAGAGCTCGAGGCGTTTCACACCGCCGGCGGCTTGTCCACGATGGCGTTCCGCTACGAGGGCAAGATTCCGAACATGGAATACAAGACGCTGCGTTACCCCGGACACGCGAAGATCATGGAGGCCATTCGTGATCTGGGGTTGCTCTCACTCGATCCGGTGGAGGTGAAGGGCCAGCAGGTCGTGCCGCGTGATGTATTCGTGAAGGTCGCAGGCGAGAAGCTGCGCAAGCCGGGCGGCAAGGACCTGGTCGCGCTGCGCGTTGTCGTCACCGGGAAGAAGGACGGACGGGATGCGCAGCGTGCGTGGCAGCTCGTCGCGCGCTACGACGAAGCGAATGGACTCACCGCGATGATGCAGACCACCGGCTTCACGTTGTCGATCACGTCACAGATGCAGGCGACTGGAGTGGTCGGTCCCGGCGTGCATACGCCCGACGAATGCATTCCGGCGGAGCGCTATCTGGAAATGCTCGCGGAGCGAAACATTCACGTGGAAGCTTTGGGGTAGCGCCGATGTCAGGCATTTCCGGCTACAAGCTCGAAGAACCGACGGAGCTCGACGCCGTAGCCGCGCTTACGCGCGTGTTCGGAGCTGATTCGGCGAACGCACGATGGACCGAGGCGTGCGTCGAGGCCTTGCTTCTGCCCGGGATGGTCAAGCCGGGTGCCGCGTTGGGAAGGGCGGCGGCTGCGCTCGCGGTGCAGGGTGGATCGGCGGCCATGGTCGCTCGATCCATCGAAATTCGGATGCGAACCTATTACCGCCTTCTGGAACGCACACTTCCATCTGCCAATCAGGCGAGACCATGAGCACCGATCCGATCTACTCCGAGCAGCGCCTGCAGGAAATCGCGGATCTCGACCTGATTTCCTCCGAGCTCGACCCAATCCTGCAGGAGCTGGCAGAGCGCTCCGCCACGCGCCTGGGGTTGCCGGTTTCACTGATCAGCGTGGTGCTGGACGAGGCGCTGCATGTCGCGGGATCACACGGCCTCCAGGGACTATGGCTGGGTGAGACTGGCGGTCATCCTGTGGAATGGTCGTTTTGTGCAACGTCGGTGCATACGCGGGATGCGTATGTGGTCGAGAATGCGCTGGATGACCCTAAGCATCGTACCAATCCGCTGGTGCTGCAGGACGGCGTGCGCTGCTACGCCGGCGTGCCGCTCATTTCGTCAAAAGGTTTCGTGCTCGGCAACCTGTGCGTGGTCGGACTGGAGCAACGCACATTCACCGCGGACGAAATGCGCTTTCTCCGGGAGATGGCCGCGCACGCGGTGTCCCAAATCGAGCAACGTCGAAGAATCTGATTGTGGCGATCGAGCTTACGTTCTGAACCCGCCCACCAGCGACCGCAGACGCACACTCGCCGTCTGCAGCATCTCGGCCGTGGCCGATACCTCTTCGGCCGAGGCGCTCGTTTCTTCGGTGCTGGCCGCCACTTCCTGTGCGGCGGCGGCGTGACCTTCCGACGTGTCGCGCGCGCTGGTGAGTGAATGTTGCACGGCGCCGAGCGATGAGCGATTGGCGGTGACGGCGGAGACAACGCGGCCAGTCGAGGTTTCCACACGGTCGACGACAAGCTCGATGCGCGCGAGGGCAGTGGACACGTCGGCCGCGACACCGCCGACATCGCGCATGCGAGTGGCACCCGCTTCCACGGACTGGGACGCACTGGCAAGACGGGTGCGGATGCGCTTTACATTGTCGGTGACTTCGTGCGCGGCGCTCGCACTCTGTTCGGCGAGCGTTCGCACCTCCTGTGCGACCACTGCGAAGCCGCGGCCGGCGCTTCCCGCGCGCGCTGCTTCGATGGCAGCGTTGAGCGCGAGCAGATTCGTCTGCGTGGCAATCTCCGAGATGACGCTCACAAAGTCATCCACGACTCCAGTCGCATCACGCAGTCCGGTCATCTCGTGCTGCGATTCGAGCACGGTCTCGCGCGCGGCGGCGAGCACGTCGAGCGCCTTCTGCATCTGTTCGCGCGTGGCGTTGGCGGTGGCTCGAATATCGTGACCAGCGCTCCCGGTGTCTTCTGCGGCCTCACCAATGCTGGCGCCAACTTCGGCCAGGGCGCGCACGGCTTCGCTCGCGGCGTTGAGCGCGTCGAGTTGCAGCGCGGCGCCGTGCGAGATATCCATCACGGCGCTGGTGACATGCTGAGACGATGCGGCCGCCGCGGATGCGGATGCGGTGAGTTCGCTGGCCGCGAGTGTCACCTGATCGGCTTCCGTCTGTACCTGCTGCAGCAGCGAGCGAAGTCGCTCGCGCGCCTTCGACATCGCGCCGAGCAGGTCTGCGTATTCCGCGGCGATTGCGTCCCGATCGAGCGGTTCGTCGGGCACGCGCAGGTCGCCGGCACCAATGGCTGCCATCTCGCGCTGCAACGCACCAAGCGGTTGCGAGACGGCGCGCGACGTGGTGAGACCGAAGAATGCGGCCACCGCGAACGCGAGCAGAATCACGACGGCCAGTGACAGTTCGCTCTGGCGCTGCGTGCTTTCCATGTTGGCGACGTCCAGCGCGGTGCCCGCTCGCACGGCGTCGCGCAGCTCATGCAACTGCTCCTCGATATGTCCGATGTCCTGCGACGTTTCGTCGAGCACGAACGCGGCTTCGTTGCCACGGCCGATGGATTGCAGTGCGTGCGTCGTGGCGATGCGCACTTCGAGTGCGCTCTGCAACTGCGCGACCTTTTCCAGCACCATGCGCTCACGATCGCCGAGTATGGTGTCGCCACTGGCGGCGCGCAGCGTGCGATCGGCTTCGCTGGAGAGTGCGAGAAAGCGAGCGCCTTCCTCGGGCGTGCGGACCTGCAGGTAGCGCAGGCCGCCCACGACTTCGCGCAGGATTCCCGTGATTACCCGCTCGGCCAGTTCAGTCTTGGCGGACAGTTGGGTGACCGTCTGTTCGGATTGCTGATTCGTGCGCTGCAGGCCCATCCAGGCAAGCACGCCGGCGATGAGCAGCAGGCCGATCGACGCGCCGAAGCCCGCCGCGAGGCGGGCACGGATCGTGGACAGCCGCGGTAGCGAGAAGCTCGCCATGCTACTGGCCCACCGTCGTCACGACCAC
>JBGTFN010000011.1:0-2679 GCA_041747275.1 Gemmatimonadaceae bacterium
CGTGGCGGGGCCGCGCAGGCTCAGCAGAACCGCGAACTACACGCAGCGTTTGCGTGCTTGCGGCGGCGCGGTCGCTGTCCTGATGACAGCGCTTGTATTTTCGGCCGGAGCCGCAGTGGCAGGGGTCGTTGCGGCCGGGGGGCATCGATCAGGATTGCAGGGGTCTTCAGCTGTGGCGCACGTTCTCGCGGTCGACACAATGTCAGGAGACACAAACAAGCTGCAGCGACGTGCGCGACAAGTGAACAACTGAGCGCGTATCCAGTCGGCAAGATTTCATGGGCTGACCAACACCAGGGGCGATGCGGATCATCCCCGCATGCGCAGAAGTGCAAGCGCTTCAGCGTGCATGTACTCGTCGAATGCGTGCACTTCGTCGAGCACCAGCACCTTCTCCGCCAGCGCAAACAGTCGCAGTGTATTGCACCGAGTGGGCAGCACACCGAGGAAGGACTGATCCAGCGTCCCGACGCCGATGTCTGCCAGCAGTCCGGCCCGGCGATCATCAGCCATGAACGACGGACAGGCGATCTCCGACGCAAGCTCGTCAGACTCCGATGCGGCCTTCTCCGAGAAGTCAAAGTCTTGCAGTACCGACCCAAGAAATCGCTCATCGAGTCTCGCGCGCCCGTGCGACAGCACAAGCGAAGGCCGCGTGTGCGGCTCAGCGAGCGCCTTTCCCCGAACATAAAGGAAGTTGGTTTCGACAGCATGGCTCATGAGCAATGCTGCACTGGGGTGCTAGCTCGGCGTCAGCGGACTATTACAATCGGCTCGTCTGACGCAGCCGCCAATCCATCTCTCACGGAACAGGTTCAGCACCCAACTTTCGCACCCGTACCGGCATTTCCGCTCGCGAATACACCGGCACCGGCTTCCCCGTCAGCGCCCACATGCGCGCCGACAGTTCGGCTACCATTGCAAGCCGCTCGTCCGCCGTGGTCTCCGCCGACAGGTCATCACCCGGCTCCTCACCGAGACGAAACATCCGCACGGGCATGTTCGCCCGCGCCGCGCGCCGCTCCTCCCGCGTACTCACCCCACGCGATCCCTGCGCACCGGCACCTTCTTGCCCTTGATGTGCGCAGCGCCCAGCGCGTCCACGATCTGATCCGCCTTCGCTGAGGGCACCTCCACCGTGGAATGACGGTCGCTGATCACGATCGCACCGATATCCGCCGCAGCAACTCCAGTCTCGTTCACGATTGCACCCACGAGATCGCCAGCACGGATCTTGGCTTTGCGACCACCGCCGATGAACAGCTTCGTGAGCGAACCGCTGCTCGCACGCGGCTTGGCTGGTGCACGCTTCGCCGAGCCTTCCGACGACGCCGCTGCAACCCGTCCTGCCGCACCGCTCGGACGCTCCGAACGCTCCCGCGGACGTTCCTTGAGACGATCGTTGCGCCCGCCTGAGCGCTCACCCCGCGACGCACTGCCCGACGATGACCCGTACGACGGACGCTCCGGGCGCACCGTCGCTGCGGGAATCTCCGGCTCGTCCGTGCCCTGACGACCTGCGTCGAGCAGCCGAACCGCTGCTGCGGCGATATCGAAGATGTCGAACTCCTCGGCCAGCGACGCGATCACTTCATGACCCGCTTCGTTGTTGCCCGACTCGTTCGCTTCGATGATCGCTTCCCGCAACGTCGAACGTGTAAGCTCGAGTCGGCGTGCGCGCAGGTCGCTCACCGTCGGCACCGCTTCCACTGCGATGGGCTGGCCGGTGAGACGCTCGATATTGCGCAACAGACGATGCTCACGCGGCTCGGCGAGCGTGATCGCCACACCCGCACGTCCCGCGCGCCCCGTACGCCCGATGCGATGCACATACGCTTCCGCGTCCGACGGCACATCGAAGTTGACGACGTGCGACACATGGTCCACATCGAGTCCGCGCGCCGCAACATCGGTCGCAATGAGCAGGTCCGTCTTCTTGGCGCGAAACCGCTTCATCACACGATCACGCTGATCCTGCGACAGTCCGCCATGCAGCGCTTCTGCACGCAGCCCGCGCGCGGTGAGCGTTTCGTTGAGCTCATCCACTTCGGTGCGCGTACGACAAAACACGATCGCTGCCGTCGGGCTCTCCACATCGAGCACACGTCCGAGCGCCGCCATCTTGTGATTGCGCGTCACGACATACGCCACCTGACGCACACGCGCCGTCTCACCCGCCGCGACCACCTCGCGGTCGATGCGCACACGAACGGGATCATTGAGATGTCCGCTCGCGATCGCATTGATGCGAGGCGGAATCGTCGCCGAAAACAGCGCCGTCTGTCGGTCCTTCGGCGTGCTCTCGAGGATGGCTTCGAGGTCATCGGCAAAGCCCATGTCGAGCATCTCGTCGGCTTCGTCGAGCACCACCACCTTCACATGCGCAAGCGACAGCGACTTGCGACGCAGGTGGTCGAGCGCGCGGCCCGGCGTGGCAATCACGACGTCGACCCCGCGTTTGAGCGCCTTGAGCTGCGGCTCCATAGGCGCCCCACCGTAGATCGCAAGCGCCTGAACGCCGAGCGGCTTGCCGTAGCGATGAATCGCCTCCGCGACCTGCATGGCCAGCTCGCGCGTGGGCACCAGCACAAGCGCCGCGATGCGTTCAGCGGCGCGTGCCGTCGGATTGAGCTGGTGCAGCAGCGGCAACGCGAAGGCGGCTGTCTTGCCGGTGCCGGT
>JBGTFN010000012.1:0-7314 GCA_041747275.1 Gemmatimonadaceae bacterium
CGCCGGCGCGCGCGGCGCTCGTGGGGGACATCGTGCCACCGTCCGCGTACGGGCGCGTGAACGGCGTATTGGCGCTCATCGTCTCACTCGCGCGGGCGGCCGCGCCGGTGGGTGCAAGCCTGCTCTACGCGGCTGCAGGCGGTCCGCGGTACGGATATGATGTTGTGCTCTTTGCGCTGCTGCTGCTCTGCATCGCGTCCGGCGCGGCGGTACTTGCGGCAGACCGCGCGTCGGGACGAGCGCACGGATCAATCGCTAGCGCGCCTCGTGCCACATAGCGAACGAGACATGGCGACGCTTTTGCAATGCTGATTCAGGAACGCAACTTGCGGTCGAGCGTGCGACGATTGATCCCAAGCGATCGTGCAGCCGCCGCCTTGTTGCCGTCGTGCGCCGCCAGCACACGGCGGATATGCGCCAGCTCCACCGTTTCGAGTCGTTGGTTTGGCGTGCCCTCGCCACTCGCGTCGGAGACAGTGGAGCTTCGTGGATTCGTCAGGACGCCTGGCGCGTCGAGCCCCAGGTCTTCGGGAAGAATGACATCGTGGTCGCACAGCGCGACGGCGCGTGCAATGACATTGGCCAGCTCCCGGACATTACCGGGCCAATCATGTGCAAGCAGCCGCCTGAGCGCGGCTGCCGACACACCGAGCACAGGGCCACTACCGATGGCGCGTGCCAGGAACAGGTCAACCAGAGGCACGATATCCTCGCGCCGCTCGCGCAGCGCAGGCAACTCGATGCGAATGACATTGAGCCGATAGTACAGGTCGGGCCGAAAACGACCCTCGCGCAACAGCAGTTCGAGCGGGCGATTAGTTGCGGCCAGTACGCGCGCGTTCGCGATGACTTCGCTTGTACCGCCGAGCGGTCGCACTCGGCCCGACTCCAGCGCCTGCAGCAACTTGACCTGTACATCGAGTGGCAAGTCTCCGACTTCGTCGAGAAACAGGGTGCCGCCGTTTGCCGCCACGAACATACCGGAACGGCTCTCACGCGCATCGGTGAACGCGCCGCGCCTGACTCCGAACAGCTCTGCCTCCGCGAGGGGCGCCGGAAGTGCACCACAGTTGACGGCGACGAAGGGACGCGCGTGCCGGGCACTTTCGGCGTGGATGAAGCGCGCCAGTGAGTCCTTGCCGGTCCCGGTTTCACCCGTGAGCAACACCGTGGTATCGCTGCGCGCAGCTCGTTGTGCCATCGCAATGGCATGTTGCATGGCAACACTTCGCGCAACGAGTGCGCCGGAGGCGCCAAAAGGCTGCGCGCGGCGGAGTCGAATGACCTCGCGTCGCAGCACGCGTTCGCGCAGTGCTCGCTCGACCGCGAGCACCAGCGCCTCGATGGGGAATGGCTTGGCGAGAAAGTCGCACGCGCCCGCACGCACGGCCTGCATGGCAACATCGACGCTTCCGAATGCGGTGATCAGCAGAACCAGTTGGTCGGCACGCAGTTGTTGGATGGCGTGCAGCAGCTCAATGCCGCGAAGCTCCGGCATTTCGATGTCGCTGATCACCAGATCGTACGCAGACTGCCGAACAGCTTCGAGCGCATCACTGGCTGAGTAGAGCCCGTCCACTTCGTAGCCGCGACCCCGCAGCTGTTCGACGAGGTATTCGACAACCGGTGCTTCATCATCCACGACGAGCAACCGTGCAGCGGGCAGCGCCCGGCGTGACGTGGTGTCTATAGACTGGGGAGGCATTGCGGCGCCGCTCACGAGGCGTTGCCGGTCACGGGAAGCGTAACGGTAAAGCGGCTGCCTTGTCCTTCCGTCGAGTCGACGGTGATGGTGCCGCCATGCTCGAGCACAATGGAGCGCGCAACGGCAAGTCCAAGACCGGCACCTCCTTCACTCGCCGCCGTGGTAAAGAACGGCTCGAAGAGTCGCGGTTGCACCGCTGGCGCAATGCCGCATCCGGAGTCGGACACGATGAGCTGAACGCGCATGCGCGACGGTACAGCCGGCTCCGGTTCAGCGTCCGGACTTGCGAGACGCACGAAGACACGAACCCAGCCGCCCCGCTCGGTGGCTCGCAAGGCGTTCGTGAGCAGGTTCAGCGCGACCTGCTGCAGTCGGTCCGCATCCACCGAAACGAGCGGCAGTTCGACGTCACGTTCGAACGTGACGTCGATGCCGCGACGGCGGGCGGTCGGTTCGATGAACTCCACCATTGCGCCGATCACATCACGCAAGTCATGCGGAGCGATAGCCAACGGAAGCCGGCGACCGAAGCTGAGCAACTGCTCCACGATGCGAATGATGCGCTCGGTTTGAGTGACCAGAATCGCCGCTTGGCGCCGAACTTCGTCCGGCTCGTGCATCGCGTCGCGCAACGTGGTCGCGCGACCGTGCAACACCTGCAGCGGCGAACCGATCTCGTGTGCCAGCCCGGAGGCCAGCTGTCCGACCGTGACGAGCTTGTCCACATGCAGCAGGCCGCGTACGAGCGTATTGCGCGCCTCGATCTCGACCTCGAGTCGTTGGCGTGCATCGGCGACCGCGGCGACCATTGCATTGAACTCGGCGATCAGCGCTCCGACCTCGTCGTGATGCTGCGCGGTTACCCGCACCGCGCCGTCTCCGCCGCGTACCTCGCGCATGGCTGCGCCAAGGGAGTCGAGTGGCTCCGCGACGTATCGTCGACCGGCCAGTCGACCAATCCAGAGCACGGCGAATCCGACCACCACCAACGAGGCCAGCAACGCCAGTTGTGTGGCGCGCAGATCGCGACCGAGATCACCGAGCGATCGCGTGAGCACCAGTGCGCCAAACGGCACGGGCGAACCATCCGCCCGCAGCGGTTGCACCAACATCAGCGCCGATCGTCCGTCAGGGCCCAACGCACGCAGCACCGACCGTTGCTCGGCGACGCCCTCGGCAATTGCACCGAGTTGCACATCGTGCCAATCGTCGGCCGACACCTCCGCGGCGCTGCTCGGCAGCGCTGGGTCGGCGCGGCCGCCTACCAGAGGAACGCCCCTCGTGTCTGTGACGCCGATGCGCAGCGCCGGTTCGATGCGGTGCAGCGAATCCAGAGTTTCGTGAACGTCGGCGAGTTGCGAGTCCCGAATAGCATTGGCGACGGCGATCTCCAGCACGGTTCCGATGACACGCAGCTCCCGTTCGGCGACGGCGCGAAGATCGCGCTCCTCACGCCGCAGCTGCTCATACGCCGATACGGCGAGGGTCACGAGCACCGCCAACCCGATGGCCAGCGAAATCCGCGTCGAGGTGGAGGTGCGCATTCAGCAGTATGACAAAAATGCACATGTGCGGCAATAGTGCCCGGTCAGGAGACACGCGGCGCAGGATTGAGTCGCCTCGCAAAGGCTTGGGAATAAACGGTTTATGGAGAGATGAAAAGGCTGGTTCGGCGATTGCATTGGGGTCGTCGCACGCTGGCCAACACACGCTGTGGCCACTGGACACCGCGACCTCGATCCCCCATATGCGCCCCACATTGCATTCGCGCCGACCGCTTTTCTCCGCCTTGGTCGGCGTCTGTCTGTCGAGCCTCCTTGCCGTCGTGACCGCAGACGCGCAGTCGCACGCACGCACCGAACCTATACCGATGCCCGAGCCCATGGTGTTCGATCTGGTGCGTCCTCTTGGCGCCAAACGCGGCGAGCTCGAGGTCAATGTGCTGATGCAGCAGTCGTCCCAGAGCGGGGCCCCTCTCAAGTGGGCACCTGAAATCGAGTGGGCGTTCCGGGACGGACTGGCCATCGAGGGCGAGTTGCCATTGGAGAATGGTCAACTGATGACCTACAAGGCCGCCCTGCAGGGTACGTTGACGCCGCGGAACGACGGCCGGTTTCAGCACGGCTGGCAGGTGATCGGGCAGCGCGTGCGTGCTGACAGAAGCTGGTCCGCCGACGCGCTATACCTCGCGGGGTATCGCCCGTGGCGGCGCGTCACGCTGTTTACGATGACCGGCGCGCGTCGAAGCGTGTTCGATGGAGGCCCAGTGGTGCAGACGGTGCAGAACACGAGCGTCTTCTACGAAGCGACGCCACGTCTGATTCTGGGTTTGGAGACGAACCTGGTGCTCGGCGCCGCCGATCGTCGTTCCCGACTCATCATGCCGCAGCTGCAAAAGGCGATTAGCGGCAACTACCTGTTCGAGTTCGGCGTCGGGGCAGAGGAGCGCGCCGCAGGACGCTGGGGTGCCGCGTTCGGTGCACGACTTGTGCGGGATTTGCATTGAGGCGCATCGTAGGCGCATGGAGTCGAGGACGCCGTCATCGTAGTTTGGAGCGTCACGGCGCCATTGTGACGGCTCAACGTCTGCGACCGTCGATATAGCCGAGCGCCACCTCCCACGCGAGAGCACCGACGGTGCGCCCCATGCGTCGCCCTTCGAGATCGCCATCCTCGAAGTGAATCCCGCCATATCGGCGCGACATTCCGGCCTCGTCGGCAGCGGCTGAGAACGTGGTCCATTCCAGCGTCACCGCCTTTGACGGCACGCCCGGCTCGATGGTGAGCTCGCCGGGCTGAAACGTGACCGAACCGCCAAAGCGGTCGCTTCCCGTGAACCGCTTCAGTATTTCGGCGCCGGCCGCGCTGAACGCGCTGTGCCCCGATACATACTCGGAAAACGGCGGCGTGGGGAACCACTCGGGTTGATACGGGCTCCACGTCCCGCCGTCGATCGTGTGCACTCCACGCGTCGGGCCTGCCCATGCGCGCACCCGCTGCCCTTGCTTGAGGTAGCGGATGGCGGTGACTGGCCGCGCGTAGTCGTAGTGCCGCTTGGCGTCCCACGCCGCGATACCCGCGTCGAACACTGCGTTCGTGAGGATGAAGAACAGCTGAACATCCTGATCGAGCGAGTGGCCGTCTCGTAGCGAGACGAACTGCGCGAAAAGGTTCGAGTGCCCGGGAGGGAGCACCGTCATGGGGCCGTCTGCCCAGTATTCTGCAATGACCTTTTCCCGGTCACCCAGTGCGGCGCTCATCCGGATCAGCTCTTCCGCCTGCTGACGAAATAGCCCGTGCGGGAAGAGTTGCGGCGGCGGAGGACGAAACTGCGCGGCGGAAGTCAATGCAAACGGCACAACCTGTGGCCAATGCGCGCCGAGCATTGTCTGCGTGACCATTGCCGTGCCAGCCCGGTTGGGATAGCGAAGCGGCTGCCAGCGATTTGGGTCGCGAATCTCGTCAGGCGTGTTAACCGGCCTATAGCCCGTGTAATCAGAGTAGGCAGCGCCGGTTGGCCCGAGCTTTCCGTGCTGGTTTGAACCATCGTCATGTCGGTAACTCAGCAGCGCCGCCGCCGCGACGTTACCCACCCCCGCGGGCGTTGCCTCGTCGTGCGTGTCATCCGACGGATCGAGGCCAAGTGCCAACATCTGCGCGTCGAAGCGCGCGACCTGAGCGGGGTATTGATCCACAAGCGCGCGATAGGCCGCGTAACTCACGGCGATCTGCTTGTTGTTGAGCGTGTGCTCGCCAGGCGGGCGCCGCAGCTGCGCGCCAAGGCGAGTACCAACGGCCACCCGATCGTAGGCCGACCACGCGTCGTACATAGCCGTATGGACAATGGCCAGCGAGCGGGCCACCATTGGCGGGCCGAGCGTGCCGTTGGATACCGCGGCGAGCGCCGTTTCATTCCAGCGCAGCACCGCGTTTCTCGAGATGCCCTTTGCCTCGACCCGGTCGGGGCGCAGCACGATCGAACTCGACGGTTCAGACTCCGTCGGCCCGTCCGTGCACCCCGCCAGGACAAGCGCCAGGAACGCGGCCGCGCAGCGCACGGCGAGATCGGACTTGCGTCGAGTCGGAAGCTGCAAGATTTGTGTCGTCATGCGCGTCGCGCTCCGGTTGGCTCAGGGGGCAGTGAAGATGGCTGCCTGATAGAGGCGACACGTGTTCGGCCCGGGTTGGCCATCGTCGAGCGCCGACTGCGGGAACATGGGAGGGAATGGGCTCTGGGGTCTGTCTGCACAGCCGCCGCGATAGGTGCGAATCATGCCCGGCATGTGATCCGGCAGCATGGGGCCATGGTCGTTGATCACCAGATGGACTTCTACAGCCTTCGAGTCTGAAAACATTCGGTTTGGCAGCCAGCCCGTGAGTGATCCCTCCTGCGCGGCGCCGGCAAACACCCCGCGTCCCGCTTCGCCCGCCACGTGGCCGGCAGCAAAGCGCACTTGCGTGTGCGTGGCGTCGTTGAAGAGGTCGAGCGCAGTACACGGCATCGGGTGGGCCGCACATGCCGAGGGATTGTTGACGACCGCCAGCCACAGCGTATAGGCGTTGCCTGGTGTCAGCTGCGTGGTGCTCATGCGGAACGAGATGCCATTGTTTGTGCGCAGCAGGCTTGCCGACGCGCCTGCCACCGGGCCGGTTCGACCCGTGAATTGCTGCTGAGGATGCCAGTTGACCACAACCGACGAATGATCGGCCGCTCGTGACAGCAGTGGCACAGTCTCGTCATTCAGGACGTTGGGTGCGAGCGGGCGCTCGGCGCATGCGGTCAGAAGCAAAGCCGTGCACAGCGGCACGGCCAGTCGAATGGGTAGGAAGCGTTTCATGTAAGTCTCCCGAAGGCGGGGTGAAGTTCGGGTGCCCGGTGCGAGCACGCGTGCCCCGGCCTGGTCTCTGTCGCGGTCGGGGCGGCGGGGATATGCTTAAGCCTCCACTCTCGCGTCGCTCTCGCGTCGCTCTCGCGATCTCCTTCTGGTGTCCTCGTGCACCAACTCACGCTCTTCGGAACCGCCTGCCTGGCATCGGCCGATGGGCCAGTCGTGGGCCGCGCGACACAGGGTCGGCGGCTGGCGCTGCTGGCTTACCTCGCACTGTCGAAAGGGCGCCCCGTCAGTCGAGATCGTATCGTGGCGCTGCTGTGGCCCGAGAGCACGATGGATCGAGCCCGCGCGCAGCTGTCCGACGACCTCTACATCATTCGTAGCGCGCTGGGCGACGATGTCGTGCGCTCGGTCGCGGACGAGCTCGCCCTGTCCCCTCAAGTCATTCGGAGCGATGTCGGGGAGTTTGAGCGTCTGATCGACGAGGACTCACCGGAAGCTGCGGTCGAGCTTGTGATCGGACCATTGCTCGACGGATTCCATCTTCACGACGGCGTTGAATTCGAGCGTTGGCTGGACGGTGAACGGGCTCGCCTCGGCCGGGCGCACGCTGAGGCGCTCGAATCACTCGCGGTGAAGAGTGAAGCGGACGATGAGTTCGTGGTGGCGGTTGGGCAGTGGCAGCGGCTGGCGGCGCTGGATCCGTATAGCGGGCGTGTCGCCCTGCGTTTGATGCGTGCCCTGGCGTCGGCCGGGGACCGCGCCGGTGCGTTGCGG
>JBGTFN010000013.1:0-5210 GCA_041747275.1 Gemmatimonadaceae bacterium
GCGAGTGAGCCGTCCTGCTCTGCGACGCCGTCGACCCCTCATGGACGGCTGAAGACTGCTCCGTGCGGGATCGCTTTCGCCGAGCCGCCATGCGGCCACGTCTTGTCATCCATGCGAAAGCCCGGCTCGGAGCTGCCGACTTCGCGAAATCGCTCGTCGAGCGACAGCGCACCCGAGGCCGGGTCGAGCCGTGCGATCAGGACACGATGTTCGAGCGACCCGTAGCCGGTGATCACCACACGCCGGTGGTCCGGCGAGATCGAGATCCAGTGCGGAACGTCGTCCGCTCTGAGCGTCACCCGGCTCACCTCACGCGGCGACGAAGGATCACTGACATCGAGGCTGACCACGGCGTTCCAGGCAGGAACGGTGATGAGATAGAAGTCACCCGCCACAACCGGGATAGCACAGTACTCGCCGGGTTTCCGTGGGAAAGTGGAAACGAGGCGACCCGAAGGTGCGTCGCTGTCCAGCCCCTCCAGGAGGTACAGGGCGCAGTTGAAGGTCGACACCAGTACCGTGCGCCCATCGGCCAGTACACGCGGCTCGGCGGTGAACATTGACTCGTCGCCGAGCGGCCCGTTGGGCAGCGTGATCGTGTGCAGCAGGGACAGGTCCGACAACTTCCACACCTGCAGCATGCGGGACGCAGGGTGATCGTCAACCATGTCGCTGGTGGTGCTGACGATTCGGTCGACCGACGGCACGACGGCGGCGCTGTACACGCGCAGCCCGGCATCCACACCGGCGGCGTTTGCGGAACGGCTGCGCACTGTTTCGCCAGCAGAGGTCATCTCCACGATTCCACCTGGCAGCATGCCGTTTGCGCCGTGCTGCATCTGGAAGGTGCCCAGCACGTTGCCGCCCGGCAATCGCACGAACGAGTGCGGATGCGACAGGCTCTCGACATCCCCGAAAGTGTGCACGATCCGCGGCGTGACGGGATCGCGCAGGTCGAAGATCACACTCTGCCCGGACGCGAACCCGTTCACGAACAGCTGCGCGTCGGCCGGCATCTCATGCTCCGTGTGGTGCGGGCCGTTGGCGCGTCCCGGTACCTCCAGCGTGGTGACGAGAGACCCGTACTGCACAGAGTCCTCGGTGACGTCGAGCACGGCGAGAAAATCAGCCTGCGTCGTGTCAGCCGATCCGGTCCAAAGATAGAGGTACTCGCGAACGCTTCTGCCGACCTCTTGATCGACCGAATCATCGGCCCGCTCAGGCGATGCACACGCGACAGACAGCAGCAATCCAGCAAAGAAGAGCGGGCTTCGCATCATCACACGGTGGTCATTCGCGGTAAAACCACTCATGCGCATTACGGTGCTTTCGGCTCGACGATTACCCGCAGCGGTATGTACCATCCCGGATCAACCGATCGCACCTCGAGCAGCCATTTGCCGGGTTGGGTCGGTGCGAACTCGAAGTCAGCGGTCTGGCCCGGACCCATCTCGATATGCGCCGGACGCATTGTCGCCAGCGCGGGCGGCAGGTCCGCACCGTCCTTCGCGATCGCGCGCCACTGCGCGATGGTGGAGTCGGTTTTCAGCGTGTAGGCGATGCGCCAATCCGGATGAATGCTCACGATGCGCAAGCGATGCGTCTCCCCGACGGCCATTCGCAGCGGCGCTGGAGAGCGTCGGCCGTTCACCAGTGCGAACGGGCTCTCGTACTTTTTGAGCACTTCCGGACCTCCTCCTCCGGCCACGATCACATGATCGCGAGTCGGATCGCGCGGCTCGTCGGTGACAATCAGCGCGCCATACATGCCGGAGTTGACCTGATGCCGATCGTTCAAGTGCGAATGGTACGGGTATGTGCCCGAGCGAGTGGGCACGAACGCCGCCACGAACGAATCGCTCGGTGCGATCTGCGAGAACACATGAGTTCCCAGCCCGCTCCAGTGTGGCACGCCATCCGGAAAACTCTCGATCTCCAGCCCGTGCCAGTGGATGGATGTCGGCTCGTCGAGATTGTTCTTTATCATGATCCGAACCGGCTGATTGCGTCGCAGCTCGAGGACTGGCCCTGGAAGCACGATCGAGTCCCGAGCGGGTGCGCTATCTCCCGACTGCAGCGCGAAGCCATACGCAGCCGCACCGGTGAACAAGCGACGCTCGGCCTTCTGCACGAACAGACGCATCTCGCGCGCGTTCTCGGTGTCCTGCTCCACATAGTCCGGAGAGGGCGCAACCTTGATGCCAATCACCAGGCCTCGCATCGAGTGCCCCTCGTGCGGCGATGCGGCACCTGCCGAACCATCGTGAGACGCATGCGTTGACGCGTTCGCCGTGCCCGCCGCAGTCCCGCGTTCGCGAGGCGATCCCGCGAGCGACACCGTCTCATCAACGTGAAAGGAGAAATGGCAGTGAAACAGCCAGTTACCGGGTGTGCTCGGCACGAAAGCGAGCGTGAACGTCTCGAATGGTGCGATCAGATCGGTGTTCGAGAGATGTCGCTCGGCGATCGGCACCGGGACGTCGCGGCGTCCGTTACCGCGCGATTCGATCTGATAAAAGAAACCATGCAGATGCAGCGGGTGATGCAACGCGGTGGCGTTGATAATGCGGAATCGGGTGGAATCTCCCTGCCGAATATTGATCGTCTCTGTATGTGGCCACCCCTTGCCGTTGATTACCGACACGACTTCGAACGGGCGTCCGTCCGGATAGTCGAGAAACCATTCGCTCACCACGAGAATGTGTTCACCGGTGCCTCGGCCGGGACCGTCCACCACGATCGCGCCGTTGAGCTGGCTGTCCTTCCAGAATCGGTCCCCGGCTGTGGTACCGAGAAATGCGCCCCAATAGTGGAACGTGCCGATTTCGGCGAGTTGGTGGCGTACCTCTCTCGTCTCGCCTGCGCGCAGTTGTACCGTGTCGACGCCGTTGGCATATCCCGGTCGCAGTCCGCCGATGACAATCGCCGAGTCGGAGCGATTGCGCAGCAACACCACCATCGATGTGCCCCGCGGAACGCGCACCAGCGGACCGGGCACAAGCGGTGACTTGCCGCGTTCTGCAAATGCAAGGATGGGCACCTCCGGATCTTCCAGCCCCTCAGGATGCCAGGAGCTTTCGATCACATCCAGCTCGAGTCGGAACGTCGTGCCCTCAAGTCTTCCTGATGACACCGTGTTCTGATGAACAGCCGACCGAACGACGCCGGGAGCTGGCCTGGGCAGCGGGACGCGCGGCAGCGCCGCTACAAGTTGCGCCTGCAGAACAACGCCGAGTACGGCAGAGATTGCGACTGGCATGGGGGTGCCCGTTGGGGGGGGCGAGAGCAGCCGCACGCGGTCGCGCGCCAGGCACTCGCTGCGCCAGACTATGCAGCGTCCTGACGCGAATGGCAATACGCCCTCTACCTCACTACCAGCCCCCGCCGGCGGTCCGTCCCGGCAGCGAACTGAAGAAATCGAACATACGGGGCAAGTTCGGTTCTACCACGTCCGAGTGGTCGCCTCCGGATACCTCGAGATACTGCACCTGCGCACCGGCTGCCTTCAGCGCCGCGACCATCACTCGTGAACCGCTCACGGCAACGGTTGGATCGGCATCACCGTGCACGACGAACTGCGGAATGCCACCTATCGTCTCGGCGGTGCTGGCCACGCCAAAGCCCGCGAAAGCACCGAGTCCGGCCCAGATTTCGGGATATTTCGCAGCGATGGCCCAGGTCCCGATGGCGCCCATCGAATGACCCATGAGGAAGATCCGCGATTCGTCGATCGCATAATGCTTGCGCACCTGTTCCAGCACGGCGAGTACGTCCTGCTCGCTGAGCGACTGCGTGCGCAGCGCCGCAGGGTCGCGGCTTCCACCGAGCGACACGCCATATGCACCGTCCACGCGATAGCCGAGCGGTGCCGCCACGATGTACCCGTGCTGCTCGGCCAGTTGCGGCATGACGCGTCCGTACGCCTCGAAGAACGAATCCTCGGTCGCGCCGAGTCCATGCAGTGCGATGATGAGCGGGAGCGGCTTGTCGTTGCGGTATACGCTGGGAACGTACAGGCGGTACGGCATGATCTCGTTCGCCGCCTCGAGCAGATAGTGCCGCTTGAGATCACCCGTGCGCCCCCGCCATGGATCGGTACCGGCGCTTACCGCGACCAGCAATGATTCGGCCGCGGCAAAATCCCGTGCGGCGTTGAACGTGTTGAGCGCAATGCGGCTGTTGTTCACCTGACGCAGACGGTCGACCGGGAACAACAGGTCTGAGCGCACTGGCTCCGCGACCTTCGTCGCCGCGGTCTCGAGGCGGGCAATGGCGGCATCGAGACCGTTTCGCACGACAATGCCGAGCGTGGACGTGCCAAGCACGCGGACGCTGTCGCGTACTTCGACGGACACGATGTAGCTGCCATCTGCGAGTCCGTCGATCGCGGCGTCAATCACGAACGGAGTGTCGCGCAGGTCGCGGGGAACGCCATCGTAGTGTCCAAGGTCCTTCGCAACTTCGAGCCGAGCGTTCGCGGCGCTGCCCGCCACTCGACGACTGATCGTTGCATGGGCCGACAGCGGACGGGTGAGCGGGAGTGACGGCGCGAAGATCTGCTCCACACGCACTGCCCACCGCCGCGATGGATCAACGACCTGACGATCGGTGCGCAATACGAGAGACGCAGCATACTCCGACGCGGGCGTCCATTCGCGGCTGTCGAGCAAGGTGCGCGCGTGTGCGTACAAGCGGCGCAACTCCGCGGTGCGACCGAGCCGCGAGGCCGAAGAGATGAGTGCGTCGAGCGAATCGATCTGCGCCTTGAGTGCACCGTCGGGTCGCGCGGTGTTCTTGAGCGTGTTGTGCCGAACGCTCAGAGAGAGAATTCCGGTTGGAGCCTGAGCCAACACGCCGGCGTGCGGCACGCAGACGACAGCAGTCGCCAGAACCAGGAGGAGCGTGCGCAGGCGGCAGCTGAGGAGACTATGTCGAATATTCATGCCCGTAACCTGCGACGGGAACAGCGGCCCTGTCCAGCGCAACCGCGCGATTCTATTCACTTTCGCGACACGGCCGGTAGAATATGGTAATGCTGCTTTCGCATCTTGGAATCGACGCCCGTCTCGACGAGTACGCACGCCAGGCGGAGCAACTGCTTGCCGGGCACACCGCCGGCGATTCGCGTGCGATCGATGTGCTGCGGCGTACGCTGCCGCGATTTCTCGATCCGGTGACGACGTGGCTTCCGCTCCCGCTCAGCAATGACG
>JBGTFN010000014.1:0-10159 GCA_041747275.1 Gemmatimonadaceae bacterium
CGCTCACATCTACCGTCGCTGAGCTGTTGCCTGACCTGGCACTCGAACGCGGTACGCCGATTTCGGTGCAGGATCTCTTGCTGCATCGGTCCGGGTTGCCCGATGAACCCGATGCAGCGTACGAGGCGTCTCGCGAAGCGCGAGCGATGATCACCGAGACCGTAGCGACTGAGCCATATCGAAAGCACGGCGAGTTCAATTATTCCAATCTCGATTATCTGGTACTCGGACTGATCATTGAACGACTCACGGGTTCCTCGTTCGCTACTGTTTTGCAAACGCGCATCCTGACGCCGCTCGACATGGACGAGAGTGGAATGAGCACACGAACTACGAGGGGTTTGGCCCAGGGTTACGTGGCCGATAGCGCTGGACGCATGCGGCAGGAGCCGTCCATTCACATCGAAAACTTTGCCGCCGCAGGCGCGATGTACGGCACCGTCGCCGACCTGCTGAAGTTTGACCAGGCATTATACATCGATCGCCTGCTCAAGCCGGAAAGTATCACCGCGATGTACACCTCACACCCGGAACTCGGCTACGTCGCGTTCGGCAGCTGGGTGTACGACTACTATTTCATGCCGGGTGCACCGCGCGTCGTGGAGCGGCGCGGCGGTATACTCGGGTTCAACCACGCATTTATCCGCCTGCCCGGGCTCAACAAGACGTTGATCATCCTGAGCAACAACGATCGCTTCGACCCCGACACCTTTGGCAAGTTGGACAGCCTGAAGGACAAACTGATCAAGGCGTTGGTGGAGTTTCGGTGAGGCGGAGTTTCAGCCCAACGTGATGTGCGGCAAACGCGTAGGCGTCTGCCGCATCCTCCATCCAACTGTCCGGCCCTCGGTCACCTGCATGCCCTCCCACATCTTCGACGCGGAGCAGCACCGGCTTCTGGCATGACTGCGCCGCCTGCAGAGCCGCTGTAAACTTGAACGCATGCCACGACGGCACGCGATCGTCGTTCATCACGGTGGTGATCAGAGTCGCGGGATAACAAGTGCCCGGCTTCACACGATGCAGGGGTGAGTAGCTGAGCAATGACTCGAACTGCGTCGAGTCGCTCGCGTGCCCGAACTGCCCGCGGTGCCGACCGCGATCGTACCGCAAGTTGTCCGTGATCGGGACTTCGGCGATCGCCGCACCGAATAGATCGGGTCGCTGCGTGATTGTCGCACTCACCAACTGCCCTCCGTTCGATGCGCCGCGAATGGCCAGTCGCTGTGATGTTGTGTAGCCGCTCGCGATCAACCACTCCGCGGCGGCGATGAAGTCATCGATTGTGGTTTGCTTGCGACTCATGATAGCCGCTTCGTACCACGCTCGACCGAACTCACCGCCACCGCGCAGGCTCGGCATTGCAAAAACGCCGCCCGCTTCGAGCCACGCCAGCACGTCTTCCGAGAACTCCGGTAGCATGACAGTCCCCGATGCGCCGTAGCCGTGCATGAGGACCGCGTGAGAGCCGTCGAGCGCGATGTCCTTCCGGTGCACGAGAAACATGGGGACCCGCGTGCCATCTTTCGACGTGTACGATTCCTGCGTCGTGCGATACGACGCCGTATGGAAATCGCTGGAGAACAACGGCTTCACGCGTGTCGCGCCACTCACCACGTCGAACGTGGTCTGCGTGGGCGGCTGCAGGAAGGATGCGGTGAGTGCCACGAGCTCCGACGTCGACTCCCCGCCGTCCAACTCCATCACGTTCGAGAAGGACGGGAGCTCGAATGATCGCACGAGTCGCCCGTCTGTCGAAAACACGCGGATGAGTGGCTGCACATCGCGGAGATACACGCCCACGAACCGGCCGTTGATGCGACGCATTGCGTGCAACACAAGAGTTTCGTCCTCGAGGACGACATCCTGCCATTGGTCCGGTGCAGGGTCCCGCGCGTCTATCATAACGAGTCGCTTGCGTGGTGCTGCGCGGTCGGTCAGTACGTACAGCGTCGGCCCGTCGGAAGCGATGACCTGATAGCCGGCGATCTTGTCTGAGGTGATCGCTCGCAGTGGGTTTGCCAGCGTCGGTGTTGGTTTCTCTCCAAGGTCCATGAGGTGCATGCGGCTCAACACCCAGGAGAAGGAGCCCCACACGGCGCCGGAGCCCTCCGACACGACCAGATATCGTCCGTCCGACGCATACGAAATCTGCACCACCGATTCAACACTTCCGGGCGGTGTCGCGAACAGCATCCGATCGGCGGACTGCTCGCCGCCGATAGCGTGGTAACGAACCGCCGGCTCAAGGAACATCACACGACGCTCGGCGTCGCGCCGGTGATGCACATAAAACACACCCCGGCTGTCGCGCGACCAGAGCGGCACGCCTCCAAGCATGCCTGTAAGCACGTCGGGCAGATCAACGCCGTCGGACACACGTCGGAATCGTGTCTCTACCCACTCGCTGCCACCGTTGGAGATGGCGTACGCAACGTACCGTCCATCCGGTGACACTTGAAATCGTGCCAGGCTTCGACCGTCGCCGAAGTCGCGCGGGTCGATCAGCACGCGCGACGAATCGTCGCCGTCGGCTTTCCTGATGTGCAGCCGTTGATACGCAGCGCCCGGAGCCGGGCGCCGCCGGTACTCGAATCCTTGCACCACCGCATCAGGTGCATCGTCCTCAAACTGATCCCACGCTTTGCCATAGTGCTGCATGCGCTGGATGAGACGGTCGCGAAATGCATCCTGCCGCAGGACGCTTCTCGCGAGCGTGTGCTGCGCTGCCGCCCACTCGCGCACCTCCGGCGCGTCCAGTTGCTCGAGCCAACGGTACGGATCGGTGACCGGTGTACCATGATATGTGTCGACCACGGCCACCGTGCGTGTGACAGGATACGACAGCGCGGCCGAGGATGCAGGACCCTCGCGCTCATTGCATGCAAGTACAACCACCACCGCGAGCGCGGCGGTGGTTCGCGTCATCCGACAAATGAACTGCGATGGGCCGATCACGGGACTGCCAGCCATGGCGGGATCCTTGGGCGGAGCGCGCGAAGGTACAGTTGCGACCGCTGTGACGCCATGGTGACCGCATCTCTGGCGAGAGCGCTGCCGAGCTCGCATAGTGCCTTCGCCGCAACTACGGGCGGCTTCAGATTGCAACCCAACCGCCGGACTCCATCAATGGTCGCAAGTCGTGGTCAGCTCTCACCAATGCTTCGGCGCATCAGAGGCCGCCTGCACGGCGCGCACTGGGTGACGCGCGGGGAGCGAGAGCATGCTTCATTCGCCGCGACGGGTGCAACGCGCACCCGGTGACAGTTCTGAGCCCACTGAGCCCGTATGGACACGGTTTCGCGCTCACAGTGGCGCACGCATGATGCGCCCAACTAGCCTCTTTCAGAGGGAGAACGCGCAGAATCGCCGCCTTTCCGGTAGCGCAGACGCTGCTTCCCAAGCTGGACGTCGCCGGTTCGAGCCCGGTCGCCCGCTCTGTAGATCATTATCAGCAACTGTTAGCGAGACGGCTGCTTCGTCTTCGGATGCGGCCGTTTTTCGCGGTTTGGGCAGTTGTCCACTGGCGCTTTCGGGGCGAACTTCAAACCATGTACTTCAACGCGCCCCATGTTTCGCCAGAAGTTGCGCAGCGGCAGGCCGAGCGCTATCGCGCCATGACGCCTGACGAGAAGCTGGCGTGTGCTGATACCATCTGGGATTTGGCATGGGATGCGGTCAACGCCGGTGTGCGGCTTCGCCAACCCGAGCTTGACGACGCCAGCGTGGCGCGCGTGGCGCGAGAGATTTTCCGTCGTGCGACCGACTGACGTCGTATCATTATTTGCTCCGCCACTTGCTGCATGTGGTGCTGAGTGGATGGTCGCGGGCGGCGTGGCGGCGATTTTGTACGGAGAGCCGCGGTTTACGCAGGACATCGATGTGGTCGTGGCGCTGGACGCGCGCGATGCCGAGCGCTTTGCGAATCAGTTTCCCGCCACCGAGTTCTATTGCCCGCCCATCGAGGTTATCGCGCAGGAGGCAGCTCGTACTTCATATGGTCATTTCAATGTGCTGCATCGAGAGAGTGATGCACGTGCCGACGTATACCTGGCAGGTGATGATGCGCTGTCGAAACACGGCCCGGCGACGAAGCGCGAAGTGCAGTTGGTTGGCCTGACGGTTCCCATCGCGTCGCCCGAGCACGTCATTTTGCAGAAGTTGAGGTTTCGTCAGCAAGGGGCGAGTGAGCGGCATTTGCGCGACGTGCGTACGATGCTGCGCGTTATGGGCAGCGCGATCGATGTTGCAGCGCTGGCGAGAGAAGCCGGTGAACTTGGCGTGAGCGCGCAGTGGCAGGAGATGGTGGAACTGGCCGAATAGTGTGGATAGGAAGCGACGTCACAACGGGCAGAGGCGCACTCGAGCGTGGGATGTCACGTGCTGTTAGTGTCTACAAATTACGCTCGGCCAAGGAGAGCACGGCGCTAGGGAGTGGCGACAACGGCGTCCGGTGGCCATCGGCCTGCCATGAATGCATCCAGTGCAGCGCCGAATCGCTCGGGCGCTTCGAGATAGGGGAAGTGACCCACGCCGTCGAGCAGCAGGAGTCTCGCGTTAGGCAGCGCCGCTGCCCACGCGCGCGCTTGATCGGTAGGAAAGACATCTGCCGTGCCATGCAGAACGAGAGTACGAGCTTTCACCGTGTGCAGGGCGGTACGCCAGTCCCAGTCGCCGAGGGACGGCATCGTATAGCGTCCCACCGTCCCTTCAGCATTGCGAAGCGCTTCTGGCGTCCCCGCGCAGAAATCGCCGCGCGAGCGTTGCAGGACGGACGGGTTGGGGAGGAATGGTTGAAACCACTCGACCTGGAATGCACGGCATTTCGCGGCGCTGCCGGTGTCGGCGTACCACGAGGTGCGTGCTTCGCGCAACCGGCGTTGCCCCAGCGAGTCGCGACCGCCGTTGATCCTGCCGAACACCTGAGCAAGTCCGCTGCGCATGGGAGACATGGAGCCGACGAGAAGCATGCTACGTACGCGATCCGGGTATTGGATAGCGAACAGTGCGGCAAGTCCCGATCCCCACGAGTGGCCGAGCAGTGTGACTCGATCCAGTCTGAAGTGCTGTCGGACGGCGTTAAGATCCTCAGCGAATCGCTGGCCGGTGAGCTCCGCTGAATCCGCGACCAAGGTGGAGCGTCCTGAGCCGCGCTGGTCGTAGAAGATCAGCGTGTAGCGTTTGGCAAACGGTTCGAGGTCGTCGGCGATGTAGGCGGAGGTAAACCCAGGGCCACCGTGAAGGACAACGATTGTGTCGCGGGAGGCGTTGCCGATTACCCGGTAGAACAGGCGCACACCCGCACCAGCATCTACGTAACCTTCCTGCCACGCGGTCGGTGCTACGGATGGGTGTCCAGTGGCCGATGCCCCGTCGACTGCGTCGTTCCTCGATAGCGCCAGCACAACGATCAACGACAGCAACCACGAATTGCGGACGTTCATTGTTCAAACTCCACGTTCGGAGAAAAACGCGCCAGAAACGCGTACATCGTAGGACCAACGGACTGGAGAAGCCAGATGGTGGGCGCTGCGTGCATCAATGGATTCGGTCGGGGCGGGCAGTTGTCCCTGCGGGCTCTCCACGCGAACTTCGCCGAATGTTCCTTGACGCGCCTCATTTTTTCGCCAGAAGTCGCGCAGCCGCAGGATGGAAGCAGTGGGTCGCGTCGTGGGCGGAGTGGCGCACGACTTCAACAACATGCTCTCCGTTATCGTGGGCAACTTGGAGTTTCTTCGCACACATCTGGGTGGAAACCTGTCTGACGAGCCGACAGAACTCGGTGACATCCTGAGCGCAGCAGACCGCGCTCGTGGCTTGGTGGGATAGCTAAAGCGCAGCCTTGCGTCCCAAAGTGGCGCGCTTCGTGTCCAGTGCGCGTTGCAGGGCGAGCTATCAGGGCATCCGCTCGACAAGAACCTTGGTGACAGCCCTGAGCCCACTGAGCCCGTATGGACACGGTTTCGCGCGCACACGGCCGTATGCCTGGAACATGCGTTTTGCCCGTTTCAGAGCGAGAGCGACTGGAACTGCCGCTTTTCCTAGAGCGCAGACGCTGCTTCCCAAGCTGGACGTCGCCGGTTCGAGCCCGGTCGCCCGCTTTTTTGTAACGTGTTGACGTGTAGGGATTTGCAAGCGACCCTACATTATGCCGATGTGGGGTCGTTTTGGTGTTGAGCCCGTATGGCGCGAAGATCCGCTCATTCGGTCACTGCGTGCCGCGACGACGCCGCGGATCTCGCGGTGGCGGCTGGTGCCTCCGACCAGTCCCTGGCGCTCAGGGAAATCAACTTCTTTAGCACGGCAAGCAGCACCTCCATGGGCAGGGCCGCCATGAACTTCTCCGCCGCGCCTGCGGCGTCCTCGGCCGACGCGGCACCATGTAGCTGTTGAGTTGTGTAGGTGCGACATCAAGTCGAGATAGTGTGCCATCTCCATTTGCGTGCCGTAAGATCCACAGCTGCTGAATGCCAAGACCGCCGTTCCCACGGCGGCTAAGGCGCACGAGCGAGCTGGAGGGCGCGCCGCATCCCACCATGCGGCGCTGGCGCGATCGGCGATGACGCCGTATGCTCGACGACGAGTCAACCTACCCCGATTGAATTTCCTAACCCGCGGCAGATTGCAGCCGATCGCCAAGCGGTGGAATAACTAGAGCGGAGCCCTGCAGTGGCCATGAACTCTTTCGCCTCCAGCACCATCCGCATTGCGCTTTGCGTGTTGCTATGCACGAGCGCCACGGCGTGTGACATCAGTCCCCCCAGCATCGGCAACTTCGGCGCGTGTACCTCCGGTCCGTACGCCGTCTTCTCGATTGGGTTTGTTCCCGCAGATACGCTGCGAGTGCGCGTAGGCGAGCAGGAAAGCCTGCAAGTAAAAGCCCTTGATGTGGCGGGCGACTCGGGTGAGTTTTGCGGGCCATCGGTGACCACAAGCTCAGCCTCACCCGAGATCGCCACCGCCGCTGGAAGCGGCCGTGGAATCGTTCGCGTGAACATTCGTGGCGTCGCACCCGGCAGAACGGTACTGCGCGCGTCGTCTGGGGGGCGAAGCGACAGCCTCACCATCATCGTGAGCCAGTAGCTCTGCTTCGAGCGCAGACACCTGCCGGAAGAAGCACAGCATGGCACAGCGCTTTCTGATCACGCGCCGCGACCGGACAACGCTCATCTCGGCCGCAGGTCTGAGCCCACGGAGCCCGAATGGACACGGTTTCGCGCCCACCGTGGCGCACGCATGGCGCGTCCAACTAGTCTCTTGCAGAGGGAGAACACGAAGAATCGCCGCATTTCCCTTAGCGCGGATGCTGCTTCCCAAGCTGGACGTCGCCGGTTCGAGCCCGGTCGCCCGCTCTGTAAGTTATTTATTAGCAACGATTGGCGAAACGGCTGTGTCCTTCTGGGATGCGGTCGTTTCTGTTTGATGCCCCATCGGTACGGGCTCTTGTCCAGTTTCTGCGCCAATCGGGGCCGAATCCGGCATGGCAGCGAAGAAGCAGTGCGCGAGCAAAGTCGCTAGAGTGTGCGGCTGTTTCCAACGAGTGCCTTGAATGTCCGAAAAGCATATAGTATTTTCTGACGTATGAAACTCTTTGCGACGTCCGTTCCGGATCAGATCATGCGACGCGCGCGCGCCGGCGGGCGGGGGGGCGTCTTCACGCCTCAGGACTTTTTGGACATCGGTGCACGCACAGCCGTTGATCAGGCCCTTTCTCGACTGGTCACCAAGGGAAAGCTCCGCCGGCTCGCCCGTGGCCTGTATGATTTCCCCACAGTCCATCCAAAGCTTGGCCCACTTTCTCCGGCGCCCGACGTGGTCGCGCAAGCGTTGGTGCGCGAGACCGACTCGCGGCTGCAAATCGATGGCCCGCGCGCGGCGAACGCACTTGGCCTCTCGACGCAGGTTCCGGCTCAGAGCACGTATCTCACCGACGGCCCTTCCCGTCGCGTTGTGCTCGGCAAGCGCGTGATCATTGTGCGTCACGCCTCGCCCAAGCATTTGCTTGCTCCAGGCAGCGCGGCTGGCACCGTGGTCCAGGCCCTTCGTCATGTGGGGCCGGCGGGTGCCGCGGACGTTGCACAGGTCGCAACGCGTCGTCTGTCGGCGCGCGACAAGAAGACGCTTGCTGCCGCCACGGTTCAAGCACCCGCCTGGATGCGCCCGACGCTTGTCTCAATCGCCAACGCGGTGTCGGGCGATATCGATGGATAACGTTGCGCTGCTTTCTGCCACGGATCGGGCGGCACTCTTCGGCGAGACCGGCGCGCGGCGAGGAGTCGCGAACACGATCATCGAAAAAGACTTCTGGGTTTGCTGGACCTTGAAGCGACTTTTCGGCATGCGAGGCAACAGCACTGCCGCATTGGTCTTCAAGGGTGGCACGTCGCTCTCCAAGGCGTTCGGAGCGATCCGGCGCTTCTCCGAAGACATCGATCTGTCCTTCGATCGCGCTGATCTCGGCTACAGCGGGAGCCGTGATCCCAAGCGAGACGGAATCAGCAAGAAGAAGGCAGATCAACTTATTGAAGACTTGATGCGCGATGTCCAAGCGCACATCGGTGAGAAGATGCTTCCGGCGCTGCGCGCCGCGATCGCGCAGCAGCTCGGTGAACCGACCGATGGCAACTGGTCGCTGGAGATCGATGTCGCTGATGCGCATACGGTGAACTTCCACTATCCGACGGTGCTGTCTGAAGCGGCGTATGGCAGCATCGCGTACATCACGCCGCAGGTCAGACTCGAGTTCGGCGCACGCGGTGATCCTTGGCCAACCGAGGTGCGCGTCATTCGCTCCTATGCGGCGGAGGACTATCCCGACTTTTTCGAGGATGCCGACGTCTCCGTCCCCGTGCTCGCGGCGCAGCGCACCTTTTGGGAGAAGGCCACGGCATTGCACGCGGAGGCCTATCGTCCGTCCGATTCCGCAACGCCGCCGTATTTTTCGCGACACTACTACGATCTTGCCATGCTGCTCGACACCGCCGAGGGCAAAGCCGCCGCTCGTGATTACGACCTGCTGGCAACCGTCGCGAAACACAAAGCGACCTTCTTCCGATCAGGGTGGGCCAACTACGATACCGCGTGTCCGGGTACGATTCGTCTGCTGCCTGGGGACGCGCGAATCGACGACGTGCGTGCGGACTATCGGGCAATGGCACCAATGATGTTCGATGACAGTCCGCCTGCTTTCGATGGCATACTTGAGAAGCTTCGGCAGCTGCAGGAGACCATGAACAGTTGATCGCGCCCGCAACGGGGCAATGCGCATCCCGATTACGGTCCTGAGCCCACTGAGCCCGTAAGGACACGGTTTCGCGCTCACAGTGGCGCACGCATGGCGCGCCCCACTAGCCTCTTTCAGAGGGAGAACGCGAAGAATCGCCGCCTTTCCGGGAGCGCGGATGCTGCTTCCCAAGCTGGACGTCGCCGGTTCGAGCCCGGTCGCCCGCTCTGAGTTAAGTGCAACAATCTATCGCTGTGGTGAACGAGCGGACCGTCGGTGTCCCGGTCGTAGAGCGCTTGCTCCAACGCATCCAGTGCCAAGTCCGTGCGCAGCGACGTACTGGCGCGCCAGCCGACGATGCGCCGGGAGAAGACATCGATCACGAACGCGACGTACACGAAGCCACGCCACGTGCTGACGTACGTGCTCACGTACGTGAAGTCCGACACCCACAACTGATTCGGACGCGTCGCCGTGAAGTTGCGTTGCGCGAGATCCTGCGGGCGCTCCGCGTGTGTGTCGGGGATCGTGGTGCGCACGCGCCGACCTCGCACGACGCCGCGGAGCCCCGTCGCCTTCATCATGCGCGCGACGGCGCACCGCGCGACGACCCGTCCTTAGCGCCGAAGTTTCTTCCACACTTCTTGGCGCCGTACACGCGCCGTACACGCGCCGTACACGCGCCGATCGGCGCGCCACACGCGGTCAATCTACGGTCGCAGCAGCGCGTCATGCAGCACGCGCGTCGGCACGCGCTCGGGCGCAATCGCCCGCGCCTTCTGTTCGTCGTACCACGACGGAGCGCGCTGCAACACTCGGCAGATCGGCTCGAGTCCGTACGTCTCGCGATGCGCGTCAATGAACGCCACCATCACGTCCCGCTCCAGCGCCTTCACGCGCGCATGTTCATCCATCGTGACGCCGGGCCGCTGCCCG
>JBGTFN010000015.1:0-6136 GCA_041747275.1 Gemmatimonadaceae bacterium
TGCCGCCGCTGCCGCCGTTGCCGCCGTTGCCGCCGTTCGTTGCGCCGTGCATGCCACCGTTCGAGACGCCGTTGGAGCTACCGTTCGGGCTGCCATTGGCGCCGCCGTTCGTTCCGCCATGCTCCGACGAACTGCCAGACCCAGCCGTCGGCGTATGCTGGCCGGACGTGGACGGTGATCCGTCGGACACGCGTCTGACGGTGTCGAGCAACTGGCCGAGTCGGTTGACCGCCACCGATTCCTGATGTGCACGTCGAGCCCGCTCGAATGCCGTGCGGAAGCGGTCTGCGTCGACCGGCTTGAGCACATAGTCCACCGCGTGAACATCGAAGGCGCGCAGTGCATGCTCGTCATACGCGGTCACGAACAGCACCTTGGGCGCGGGTCCGTCACCCAACTGGTTGAGCACGCCGAAGCCGTCCAGCTCGGGCATCTGCACATCGAGGCACACCACGTCCGGTCGGTGCTCTCGGATTGCGGCCACTGCCTCCACGCCGTTCTCGCATTCCCCGATCACTTCCGCGTCAGGCTCCGACTGCACGAGACGCCGGATGCGCTGGCGCGACAACGATTCATCATCCACAATGAGCACTCGCACTTTCGACATGCGTCCTCCGATTGGACCTGGTCAGATCACGGGCTGCTTCCCGTCCCTTACGCAGCGAGTGACAGCGGGTTTCTCCTTCCAGCCCCGCCATGCGCGTTTCGTCCCTGAAGCCGAACTTTGCTGCTCGCTGACGGCGCCTGATCGCGCTAAGCTGCGCTCTTGGACACCGGCCGAGCTTTTTGCGTTGCTTCGTTTCTTCGCCGCTACCTCGTGACAGCCTCCCCGCTCAAGACCGATCGAACGCCATCGAGTGCCATACCGTCAGCCCTGCGCGCGACGGGCAAGCATCCGACGACGTCCACCATCACCATTGCCGACGAGGGCATCCGCCTGCGTCGTCTCACGCGCGTGCTCTTCGCCGTGGTCTGGATCGTGCCGGGAATCATCGCCGGCATCGCCGTCTGGTTGAGCGCGCGAAACTCCACGGTTTCGATTTCACTGGTTCGCGCGCTCACGTGGCAGCTCTCCTGCTGGATGCTGTGGGCCGTGTGGTCGCAGGGCATCCTGTCGCTCGTGGACCGCGTGCCACTCGACACCGGTCGGTTCAGGCCATGGCTGGCGGTGCATCTAACCACGTCGCTGGTGGTGATGGCGCTGAGCGCGCTCGTGATCGGATGGCTCGATTGGCAGTTCATGCCGTGGCGCGGTGTGCCGATCCCGCTCTCCGAGGCCATCACACGCGGCGCAATTCAGCATCTGGACTTTCAGTTCATCATCTACTGGGCCATTCTCGGCGCCGCATATACCGCCGAGTTTCTGCGCCGCTATCGCGAACGTGATCGAGCGGCGACGGAGCTCGAACAGCGACTGTCACGACAGCAACTCGAAGCGCTTCGCATGCAGCTCAATCCGCATTTCCTTTTCAACGCGCTCAATTCCGTCACCGAGTTGATGGAGGAAGACAAGCGCGCGGCGCAGCGGGCGCTCACGTCGGTCAGCGACCTGTTGCGACGCTCGTTGCAACTCGCCGCGTCGCCCACGATTCCGTTGTGGCGTGAAATCGAACTTGTGGAGCTGTATCTGCAAGTGGCGCGCGTGCGCTACGGAGAGGGACTGTCCATCGACATTGAAGTGGACCCGGCTGCTGTGGACCTCGAAGTACCGAGTTTCGTATTGCAACCGCTGGTTGAGAACGCGCTCAAGCACGGACTGCTGCCGGGCCGCAAAGAGCAGTCCGTCCTGGTCAGTGCGCGCCGACTCGGGCCGATGCTCGAGCTGATCGTGCAGGACAACGGGCGCGGGCTGAATGGCAGCATTACCGACAGCGGTCGTGTTCTCGCCGCGACGCCGAGCGTGGACGGACTCGGCATCGGGCTCACCAACACCCGCACGCGACTGGCGATGCTGTACGGCGACCGATATGCGTTTCGCATGAGCAACTCGGCGAGCGGCGGTTGTACGGTGGAAATCCGGCTGCCGGTGCACGGCTGAGGCATATGCGACGGTCGCCGCACCGCGATCGCGTCACTAACCTTCGGTCATGACGCGTACATCAAACACAGTTCGAGGGCGACGCATGCGCCGTCGTGCCGCCGCCCTTGCAGCCCTGGCCTTGCTGCTGCCTTCTTCGATTTTCGCGTGGGGCGCCAAGGGCCATCGAATAGTCGGCACCGCAGCCGTCGTGGCCCTTCCGGCGGAGATGCCGGCGTTTTTCCGCGATGCGCAGGAGCAGCTCGCGTATCTGAATCCGGAGCCGGATCGCTGGAAAGCACGCGCCGAACGCCAACTCGACCCCGCACTCGATGGTGCCTTTACCGCCGATCACTTCCTCGACATGGAGCTGGCCTCGCCAGCGGTGTTGCAGGCTGCGCTGGCGGCCCCGCATCGCTACGCATTCATCGACACGCTGCGCGCGGCCAATGTCGACGCCGTGCAGATGGGCTTTCTCCCATTTTCGATTCTCGAGCTCACGCAGCGACTTCGCCAGGAGTTTCGCATGTGGCGAAGCGCACCCGATTCGGCAACGCGCGCGTGGATCGAAGCACGCATCATCAACGATGCCGGCGTGCTCGGCCACTACGTCGCCGATGCATCGAATCCGGCGCACACCACGATTCACTACAATGGCTGGGCTGGTGCAAATCCGAACAACTACGCGACAGACCGTGCGTTCCACGGGCGATTCGAAGGTGCGTATGTTCAGGCGCATATCGAACTTGCCGACGTGCAGCCACTGGTCTCCGGCAACGTGCGTGTTCTAAGCGACCTTCGCCAGGAAATCGTCGCGTACATCATGCGCGGCAACGCGGAAGTGGAGCGCCTCTACGCGCTCGACAAGGCAGACGCGTGGGGCATCGATACGAAATCGGCGGCGAACAAGCGCTTTGCGAGCGAGCGGCTGGCGGCGGGCGCGTCGATGCTGCGCGATCTCTGGTGGACCGCGTGGGTGACAAGCGCGGGCTCGAACACGGAACCGTGATCGCACGGCACTGCGTGGATCACCTCAGATCCAGCGTCGCACACGCTGTCGGTAGTGCAGGTACTCGTCGCCGAACAGGCGTGTGAGATAGCGTTCTTCCCGCGTGATCACGCCCCATAGCAACAGTGCGATTGTAAGCGGCAGCAGCAGCAGTCCCCACACATTTGTCGTACCCCAGGCGTATGCCAGTTGCAGACCGAGAAACGCCGTGTAGATAGGATTGCGCGAAATCGCGAAGGCACCGGTCGTGACGATGGAACGTGTCGGCTTCCAGGGCTCTACGGGCGTGCGTGCGCGGCGCATCGTGAGAACTGCCGATGCCGCGAGCGCAAGCGAGGCGGCAACGAGCGCACCGGTCACCACCCAGCGCCACAATGATTCGCTCGCAGTGAACGGGAGCGGATACCACCGGCGCAGCAGTTCCGCCATGAGAATGGCAGGCAGGACCAGTAGCGGCGGCGGGGCGACCACACCGGCGGTCTTGCGGCTGTCGCCGGGATCGACATTTTCGGATGCGGAAGGCTCGACCATTCGAAGGGCACGAGAAGACTGCGAAATGTGGGCGTCGCGCTTTGTCGGGAGTTCCCGTACAGTATCGCCGACGAGCGCTGACTGCCACGCCGATTGATGCGGCGCAGCTTGCGCCGACCGCCGCTGAGTTCCCCCCAACGCTCCCGAGGCTTCGCCATGATCCGCACCCTGCTCGTACCACTCGACGGTTCCAGGTTCGCTGAACGGGCGCTATCCGTTGCCGTGCCGCTCGCGATTCAACATTCCGCCACCATCGTTCTGACCACCGCCTTTGCGCTGCCACCGCTCCAGCACCCAGTCGTGGGCGTGCTGCCCGGTGAAGCGCCGATCGGCAGCAAGGTGCGCGATGAACTCCGGGCACAGCTCGAGCGTGTCGCACGGCGCGTGGCTACGAAACATCGCGTCACCACCGCCACGCAGTTTCGCGAGGGGCCGATTGTGGAAGAGCTCGAACATGCCGTGCAAGAGGCGAACGCCGACGTCGTGGTGATGGCCAGCCACGGTCGGAGCGGCGCGAGCCGTTTGTGGCTGGGCAGTGTGACGGATGCGCTGCTCCGACGCTCGTCTGCTCCCTTGCTTGTCACGCGCAGTGCACGTCCGTGGGCGCTGACTTCGGCGGACGAGCCCATCTTTCCGCGCGTGCTCGTTGCGCTCGACGGCTCACCCCATGCGGAGCGCGCACTTGCCGATGCACTGCGACTGATCGGTGACTACACGTGCCACGTGGTGCTCGCGAGCGTGCATGATGCACCGCCGGCACCGGTCTCACCGGCCTGGGCGGAGGAAGCAGCTCACGAGCTGCGCGAGCGCTACCTCAAGCCGCTCGCCGAACGACATGCGAGACCCTCGCTCACCTTCTCATCTCTCGTTGTGGTGGATTCGGATCCGGCGCGCGCGTTGCTGGCGTTGGCGAAAAAGGAAAATGCGTTCCTGATGTCACTCGCCACGCACGGACGCACGGGTGTGCGTCGCGCCGTGATCGGCAGCGTGGCGGACAAGGTCATTCGCGGCGCGACCGTGCCGGTGCTCGTCAGTCCGGCTCATGGAGAGCCGAACCGCTGATCGCTCAGCGATCGCGGCTGAGGGCGTGCACGTCGATGCCCCTGGTCTTGAGCCGTTCGGCGAGGTTGGACTTGTCGATGGCCTTCGTGTAGGCCTCGAGCGGATCCACTTCGCCGGCGTTGATCAGGTCCATCAGCGCGTCGTTGAGCATGACCATGCCCAGCCGCTTGTTCGTCTGCATGATGGACGCGATCTGCACCGTCTTGCCTTCGCGAATGAGGTTGGAGATGGCGGCATTCACGATCATTACCTCTCGCGCGGCTACGCGACCGCCACTGTTGCGCTTGAGCAGGGTCTGCGACACGACGCCCTTGAGCGACTCGGCGAGCATGACGCGAATCTGTTCCTGACGGTCGGCGGGAAACTGGTCGATGATACGATCGACGGTGCCCGCCGCCGTGGCCGTGTGCAGCGTGCCGAAGACGAGGTGTCCCGTCTCGGCTGTTTCGATCGCAATGGCGACCGTTTCGAGATCGCGTAGCTCGCCGACCAGCACCACATCAGGATCTTCACGCAACGCCGCTCGGAGCGCGCTCTTGAAGCTGTGCGTGTGCACCCCGACCTGACGCTGGGTGATCAGGCACTTCTTGTTCTGGTGCACGAACTCGATCGGATCTTCGATCGTGATGATGTGATCGTTGCGCGTGCGATTGATCAGGTCGATAAGCGCACACATCGTCGTGGACTTGCCCGATCCCGTGGGGCCAGTCACGAGTACGAGTCCTTTGCTCAGGTAGCAGAGCTGCCGCACTTCGGGGCTGATGCCCATTTCGTCGACGGTGACCGTGTCGGACGAGATCGTGCGAAAGACGGCGGCTGTGCCTTTGCGGTCCTTCAGCACGTTCGCGCGAAAGCGTGACACACCTTCGATTTCATGTGCGAAGTCCGTGTCGGAGTTTTCGGCGAACTCGGCTTCATTGCGCGGCGGCATGGCGGCGGTCACCATCGCCGTCAGGTGGGCGTCGGTGAGCGGTGCCTCGTCCTCCATGCGCGCCAGATCACCGCGCTGCCGGAGCACCGGCGGCTCGCCGACGCGGAGGTGCAGATCGGAAGCGCCCAGCTGAAACATCGCGATAAACAGCCGGTCGATGGGCAACGTCAATGACGCAGGCGCCGGGCTCGTCTCCGGCTCCATTGTCGGTGTGAGACTCATAGTGCGGAGGGCTCCTCTGCCAGTTCGACTACGTGATGTACGTTGATGATGTATGTGACCTTTCCGGCCTCCAGATACCGGAAAGGCTCCTGAGCCCGTGCGAAGTCACTCAAGCGATCGCTGCCGTGCGGGCGGAACACACGGACGGCGCCGCGAAGCCTGACGCCGTTGGACATCAGCATGGTGACGACCTTTTCAACGGCGACGTCGTATCCCGGATCGCGGCCCGGCTCGCCTTTGTCTTTCAGCTCTATGAAGACGAGGTGGTCGCGGTTGTAGAGAATTGTTGTCGTGTCTTCGAACCGGCACGCGTCGAACGGAAAGAAGCCGGTTTCACTGTTCAGCAAATCCCGCACGCTTTCCG
>JBGTFN010000016.1:0-15609 GCA_041747275.1 Gemmatimonadaceae bacterium
AATCGCGCACCGTGGAATCGCTGGCGGCGACGATTGCCTTGGCCGCCGAATCAGCCGCCGCGAGGTCTGTCCATACGCCGGGCACTCCCGAAGCCACGCGCTCCGGCAACAGCACCACCACGGCACTCAGCGTACCGGGCAGCACGCTCGGCTTGAGCAGATAGGTGCGCGCCCAGCGTTCGGTCGTAGGCACTTCGCCGATGACGGTGCCGATGGCAATTCCCCGTGGATATGTCGCGCCGAGTCCGGAACTCACGATGAGTGTGCCCGAGTCCAGCGACGCGCGGAACGGTACGCCGCGCATCTCGAGCAGGTAACGTTCGGGCCCGTTCACCAGGTGCGGCTGCACGATGCCGAATGCCGACTCGTCTTCGCTGACGGCACTCACGCGAAAATCCGGATGCGCCCAGGTGATGGCCATGCTCATGGCCGGATCGGCAGTTTCCACCATTCCCACCAGTCCGTCGGCTGTGACCACCGGTGTGAATGGCTGTACTCCCACATTGCTGCCGGCGGCGATGGTCAGCGTAAAATCGTCGGCCAGTCCGGCCGGATGAAACGCCTCGGCCACGACGAAGCCGCTTCGCAGCCGTCCGCTCAACCCCAGCAGGCGGCGAAGCGCGGCGTTTTCTTCCTGCAACGCCGGGGCGGCCGTGGCACGAGACGCTGCATCTCCTCGCAGCTGCAGTCCAGCGTCGCGCGCGACAATAGCTGACCGTAGCGTTTCCGACTGCCGCTGCACCGCGACCAGCGGTGAGAGCACCGTTCGGCGAATCCCGTCGGACACTGGCAGTCGCATGCTCTCCGGCAGCAACAGCGCCACGACTGAGAGCACGCAGCACGCGAGCAACAGTCCCGTATCGAGCCGCGCGCTCCCGCGTGAGGTCCGTACCGGCACGTGATGATCAGGTCGTGAGGACGGACCAGTACTTCTCTTCGTCGTCGAGAATCTTTCCCGTGCCGCGCACCACGCACGTGAGCGGATCATCGTCGACGTGAATCGGCAACCCGGTTTCCTGACTCAGCAGCACATCGAGTCCGCGAATGAGCGCGCCGCCACCCGTCATCACGATGCCGCGATCGACGATGTCCGACGCAAGCTCAGGCGGCGTGATCTCGAGTGCGCGACGCACTGCGTCAACGATCTGCTGGATTGGCTCCTGCACCGCTTCGCGAATCTCGCTCGAGTGTACGCGCACCGTCTTCGGAATACCGGAAACAAGGTCGCGTCCCTTCACTTCCATTTCGCGCTCGTCACCGACCGGATACGCGGAACCGATCTGGATCTTCACCTGCTCGGCGGTGGGTTCACCAATCAGGAGGTTGTAGTTCTTGCGCATGAACTGCACAATGGCCATGTCGAGTTCATCGCCGCCTGTGCGGATCGATGTGTCGCTGACGATGCCGTTGAGCGCGATGACGGCGATTTCCGTCGTTCCCCCCCCGATGTCGATCACCATGTTGCCGGTGGGCGAATCAACGGGCAGTCCAACGCCGATGGCCGCGGCCATTGGTTCCGTCACCATGAACACCTCCTTCGCACCCGCACCGAGAGCGGAGTCGCGCACGGCGCGCTTTTCCACTTCCGTGATGCCGGACGGTACGCATACGATGACGCGCGGCTTCACCTTGAAGACGTGTTTGTCGATGACGAGCGTGAGAAAGTAGCGCAGCATCTTTTCCGTCACGTCGAAGTCGGCGATGACGCCGTCCTTCATGGGACGCACCGCCATGATGCCATCGGGCGTGCGGCCGAGCATGCGCTTGGCTTCGAGTCCGACGCCCTTGATCTTCTTGGTTTC
Organism: Gemmatimonadaceae bacterium; assembly: GCA_041747275.1. Taxonomy (GTDB): domain Bacteria; phylum Gemmatimonadota; class Gemmatimonadetes; order Gemmatimonadales; family Gemmatimonadaceae; genus JAABRT01. Next base: position 1,803 of record JBGTFN010000016.1, read on the forward strand.
GCGATCGAGCGCCACCACCGATGGCTCGTTGAGCACAATGCCTTCGCCCTTCACATAGATGAGCGTGTTGGCCGTGCCGAGGTCAACGGCAATGGCATTGGCTGGGAACAGCGACGCCTTCTTGAAGGGCCAGAACATCCGAATACCGGGGGGAGCGCGGAGCGCGACGTGAAGCGCTTGAGACACCACGCCACGAAAAGCAATCGGGCGACCCGCTGGCTCCGCCGACCACCCCGTGGGCGCCCAGCCACCAACGAACCGCCCGCGCAAGATTCGCGACAGCGGAGACGACGATGCAGTTAAGCTATCGGTTTACCAGAAAGGGCACAAGCCGTTGTGGGATCGTGATCTAGCGCACCGGGGCGGTGATGGTCAGGGTGGCAGGCGCGGCCGGCGGTGGGCCGGGCGCTGGGGGCCTAGGGGGACCGACGAGTCCAGATGAAGACGGCTGCGCAAGCGTTACCCATAGCCTCTGGCGGAAGCTCGGATGGACCGCGGTAGATCTCGATCGCCTCGATGTTCTGTGGGCGGAAGACCGTAAGCAGGTCGCCGGTGGTGCGCAGGCCGTCGAGGAAGTACGCAAGGCGTTGTATGTTCGCGCCGCTGATCAGTGTTGCGCCAAACACGCCATCGCTTTGCGTTTGCACTTGCACACTCACCGGTTCGAAGCCGAGGCTGCGAGCGGTGATCGTGTGTGTGCCGGCGCTGAAACCGTCGAGTCGGAAGTAGCCGGAGGAGTCGGTGCGTGTTTCCTGCGTGACGGACGGTGACGTGACAAGCGCGCCGACGATGGGCATGCTGTCTCGGCTGAATACGTAACCGTCGATCGTGGCGAACGCCGCAACGATTTCGACAGTGGAGTGAGTCGTGACCGTAGCGACGTTGGCACTTCCCGCATTGCCTGCGAGGATCGCCGCGTGCTGCGCGCGGGAAATCGTCGGACAGAGCGCGAGGCAGAGACACGTCAACGCGCACGCAGTTCTACGCCTGTCTGTCCGAAGATTCATTCGTCGTCACCCCTGGCCCTCCGAACTCAACCCGGGAGCGGCCGGTGCAATCGCCGCGCGGAGGTCTCGACTGGGACCGCTATCAGCGTGGGAATCGATACGCAACATTGATTCCGCCAGGGAGACGATCGAGCGCACGGCAGGCGAATCAGGCACGGCATCAAACGGTGCGGCACCGGACCTCTCGACAGCCGCCAGTTCCAGATCGAAGGGCACTTCACCGATCAGGTGCATGCCGTGTGCGCCACAAAAATCAGCGATGGCGCTACGATCCCCCTCATCCCGCACCTTGTTGGCCACGACGACGACGTCCGCCACGCCGAGATCGCGCGCCAGCAAGACGACATTGCGCGCCGTTTCCATGGAGCGGTAGTACGGCTCGAGCACCGACACGATGCGTGAAACGTGGCGACCGGTGCCACGGCTGAGATGCTCCAGGCCCGCCTCCATGTCCACAATCACATGACGGTCCGAGAAACCAGTGGCTGCGATTTCACCGAGGAAGCCGCGCACCGACGCGTGCGCGCTGCACAGACACCCCGCACCCGCGTGCCCAACCTTTCCCATGACGACCAGACGCACGCCGTCCGGCCCCTTGATCCCGAACTCCTCAACGAGCTCCTCCGGGTCACCCGTGAAAAACTGCTTCACGGTGCCGTCGTCCATTGTGCGTCGCGCCATCAAGTTGCGCGGCAGCGTGACGATTTCCTCCGCCTGTCCGCGCGAGATGCCGAGCACGCTGGCCAGGTTTGGATTCGTGTCGGCGTCTATGGCAAGCACTTCGCGCTCACCGTGCCTCGCGAGCGCGCGAGCCAGCGTTCCCGCAATAGTCGTCTTTCCCGTCCCACCCTTGCCAGCGATCGCGATGCGCATGTGTTCTCCGTACGTGGAAGACCGAGAGTGTGTCGGCGGCCCGAACGGACTGCCGCAGCGAACCTGCCGGTCAGGGAACCTCTCAGTGCGCGTGGTTGTGGGTACGCGCATGGCATTCCGCGGCACCCCCCTCACTGGAGTGACAATCGCACTCGGGGTCGCTGCACTCCCCATGTCCCTGATTCAGCATGGGCGCGAACTCCGCCGCAAAGCGTCGCGCAGCTTCCCGACGCCCAGTGATCGTGAGGTGGTATTCGGCGTCAGCCAGTGCCGCGCCCGAGCGTGGCTCGAGCGTGATATCGCCGCGCCGCATCAGGCGATCAAGCGTGGCCTGCACAACGGTCCGCTCCAGAGCGGTAAAGCGCGTGATATTGTCGATTGTGGCGACGCCACCGAAACCCTCACCCTCGAACCAGTACAGCAGTTCAAGCAACTCATCCTCACGCTTGATCGCGTCTCCCCCTTCGCTCTCGTTCATAACAGCTTCTCGACTTCCCGAATGGCGTGATCGATGGCAAGGGCGACGACCGGACTGAGTTCGAGTGTCCACTCGTCCACGACCGCAGGTTCACAGCCTACCAGATAAATCTGGCTGGGAAGCGGACCGAGCGCACGCGCCACCTCGAGCGCACGCGACGGTACGGCGGTGTGCATATCAATCGCCAGCGTAGGCCGGACGTCGTCAATCACCAACGTATACACGGAGCCTGGCACGCCGCCACGCGCGGTCGCATCGAGAATGATGAGCGAGTCGTAGCTCGTCATCAGTTCCTGAGCCAGCCGGATGCCGCCCGTACCCACATCGAGAAGCGCCACGTGGTCGTTCGCGACGCCCCGTTCAGCAAGTCGCTGCAACAGGGCCACGCCGAAGCCATCGTCGCCGCGCAGCACGCTGCCAAAGCCGGCAATGAGCGTGCGCTTCATCCCGCCGCCACGGGCTCAGTGCCGGCGACGACCTGCACTACGCCAGCGCTGGTTCGCACCGGCAGCACCTTCAGCCAGTCGTCGCGCGTCGCTGCGGGCCAGTTCAGACGGGCCCCCGTACGAATATCGTAGAGACATTTGTGCCAGCTACACGTGAGCTCATGCCCGTTCAGCTCGCTGAAGTCAAGCGGCAAGGGAGTTTGCCCGCATGCGTTCAACACAGCGTGGAACTCGTCTCCCACACGTGCGAGCAGCACGTTCGTGCCAGCCACATGAACGGATCGCAGGCTGCCGGGCGCCATCTCGGCGACCGAGCACACGTCGTGGTAGACCGGTCGAAAGGCGCGTTTGAGCGAGGAGAGCGGCAAGAAGGCAGAATCCGGCGAAACGGCCGACGCAGCGCCGGGATCGTGAAGCTCAAGCTCCTGAAAGCCCGGCAGGCCCGTCGCCAGCGCTTGCTGAATGTCCTTCACGACACCCGCGTACAATGCCTCCGTTGGCTTCACACCATGAATGCGCACGCGGACAACGCCGCCCAGCACATCGACGAGTTCGGTGTTCACGCCGTGCCGGTGCAAGTGACCACGCACTGCGTCAAGCGCTTCCTCGGCAAGCGTTCGTCGATCAATCGCGAGCAGGTTGTACGACATGAGCAACAGCCGAATTGCGGGATCGCCCGTCAGGCGATTGATAAACGCATCGCCGGCCATCGACTGAATCGCGCCCATCAGATGCGTGAGCGCCGTGCGATGCACCGCATCGACCGCCTCGAGCAGGCGACGGAGCGCGGCTCCGACTGCGGGATCCGGGTGCGCCTCGAGCACGTCAATCAACTGCTCGGCCTCTGCGAGCAAATCGTCAGATGGCACGACTGCATGCACGTCGCTTTCCGTCGCCGCGTGATCGGCCATCGCTACGAAAACCGGGGCGCGATAGCCGTCGTGGGAAACGCTGCCCACCCTCCACCGAGCGGTTGCACGGGCAACGTAGCGATCGAGTCGTGGACATTCGCGAACTGCAGGGCGAGCCGACGGACCTGTTCGTATGCGCGCGCGACACCCGGGCTCATGGCGTCTCCAAACGCGTGGTCCAGTGGCTCAACTTCGATCACGATCGTTTCGGCGGGCAGCGCCTTCATCCACTCGCAAACAATGAGCGTATTGTCGAGCAGAATCACGCCCGTGACGGCGTCCACGACGCACCGGTGAATGAGATCGACGGACGGGAGTGCATGGTCCCAGCGGTACGTGCTGATGGTTCCCGGCGGACGATCCTGGCGCTCGATAGCCGAGAGAAATACCGCCCGCGTGAACGGCATTGTGCCGGCCTCGTGAAGCAACCACTGTGCCACGGCGACAGGTCCGTAGCACAGATCCTCAACCATGAGCGCAGGCGGACGCGCCAGCGCCTCGAGTTCATCGCTCAGCACAATGCCGAACGAGTGATCCCGGAGATTTCGGTATCCAACGCCTCCAATGACGGAGCGCAACGTGGAAGACGGGTGCATTCGCCTAGTCGTATGCCGGACGCACTACTCGTCCAGTCCGCACGCACAGGTGTTGACTTCGCGCGTGATCAGGCCACCTTCGGATTGAATGTGCGTGGTGCATGGCATGCACGGATCGAAACTTCGAATGGCGCGCAGAATATCCACGCCGCGGAATCGCTCCGGATCGAGCGATTCCTCAAGCAGCGGGGTATTCATGACCGCTTCTTCGTACGGCCCGGGCTGCCCCCATCGGTCGGTAGGCGACGCGTTCCACGTGGACGGGGTGACGATCTGGTAGTTGGAGACCGCGCCTCGATCGAGCACGAGATGATGCGTGAGGTATCCGCGACCAGCACCCCAGAACCCCACACCCATCTGTTCACCGCGTTTCGGCATTTCAAACCTGGTGGATGTACGTGTATCGCCGGTTCGCAAAATATCCATTGCCGCCATCCAATTGTTCATGGCAATCATGGCCGTGTACCCCACGCAATAGGCGCGCGAGCGATTGCGCTCAAAGGCGTTCCAAACGTTCGGCACGTTCCACACAATTTCGGTCTCGGGCAGCTTGCCGCGGGGCAGCCGAATCTTGAGCGAGTGACCCGTGGACTCGATGAACGGGTTGTCTGGTAGCTTTTGCGCGACGGCCGTGTTCCACATGCGCGCGTAGCAGCCGGCCTCCATTCCGAGCCGATCCCAGCGCGGTGCCGTGTCCCATGTGTACTTCTCCTTCCAGCTCTGCGCACCGGGCTTGGGTTTGGTGACCTTGTTCCACGGATGGTACGGCGAGAGTGGATGCCCGATCGGGTCGGTGGCAAAATGCTGCTGCTGTCCGCCCCCGGTCCACTCGTCGTAATAGGAGTGCTCAACAAACTCTTCCAGCCCCATGTTGATCTTGGACAGGTCAGTCGTAACCAGCGTTCCGTCCACAATCGCACCCGGCGTAGCCCAGCGCCGGTTGCCCCATGCGTCGGCGTTGGCGTACGTCGTATCGTATGCATCCGGGTGATCAAAGATGCCGGTGTCAATCATATTGGCTCGGCGCGAGCCCACGAGCTTGTATCTGGGATCGGTCTCGTAGAAAAACTCCGTGATATCGTCCCAGATGCCGGCCAGTTTCTTGCCATAGTCGAAGAACTGGCTCAGACGCACGAACATTTCGTTCATGACCGTGAGGTTGATCGTCGAGCTCATTCCGCCAGGGACAATGGTTTGCGGGTGCGGGTACTTGCCACAGATCAGCACGTAGGCCTCACGCGCAACGCGCGTCATGGCCAGGGCCTCGAGATACAGACTGCCGCTGAGCGGATTCAAATCGACCATCAGGTCGTACATCGTGGCGTAGCCGTGCACGTCGGTGTGCCGGGCAGGCGTGGTTCGCGCGCGGTCGAGCATCTCCGGATTGCAGCCCTCCACAATCGCGGCGGAATAGTCGGGTCCTGCCAGCAGATGCAGATGCAGCGGATGGTCGTAGAGGAACTCCAGCGCCAATGCCAGATTGCGAATCAGCACACCGAGCGGCGGCGGCTGACATCCGATGGCCATTTCGATCGCGAGCGCTGAACAGGTGGAATGCACCCCCCCGCACACACCGCAGGCGCGACTGGTGATGTAGATGGCGTCGCGAGGATCGCGGCCAATCATGATCACCTCGTAGCCGCGGAACAGTGTCGCCACCGAGCGCGCCTCCAGAACCCGGCGCTCCTTGACGTCGGTCACCGTGTGGAAGGCGAGCGCGCCGGCCACCCGCGTAACCGGATCATAGTCCACGTCCTTGATGTGGCCGTTGCGCTTGACCAGTTCCAGAACCTTGTCGTGGTCGAGTTGCTTGGGCCCCTCGGGTACCGCCGTTCCGGTGGTATACGGGTTCGCGGCGCCGTCGCGAAGAAACGCCTTGCCCTGCGCGTCAAATTCAATGGGAAGATTCTTGAAGCACATGAGGATCAACCGAGGCGAAAGACGGAGGCGACGCGACCGAGATGGCGATCGGCCGACTGCAGGTTCAGAAGCAACTGCGATAGCGCGCCGTTGATTGTGGCAAGTCGGTCAGGCAGTGGCGCGGTGTGACCGGCCACCGCTTCGAGACCATCGGCGATGGCCGCAATGCTCCGCTTGGCCGCCAACAGTTGCATCGCGATGGCGATGAGATAGCCGGAGAGGGCCACGACCACGAGCGCAACGGCCAGGAGAGTGAGATTCAGCAGCATGAAGGTGCCTCAGGTGGTTCGTGATGCCAGTACCGTTGCGGCCGCATCGAGATTGTCGGCGACCTGACGCGCGACACCGACCATCGAGACGCCCACGGTGATTGTGTTGTCGAGCGCGGTGATGTGCTGCGTGTGGCCGGCAATTCCAGCCGCCGCCGTGAGCGTCTCGTCGGCGTAGCGCCGAATGGCGCGAGCGGCCAACAGCGTGCGGTGCAGCAGGTAGACCGACAGCGGTACGAAGACAATCAGTGTGACCAGTACGCCGATCCACCAGATGGTATAGACCGCGTCGGGCATGAAATGCTCGTTCATGAAGCCTCCTGACGTGCGACCGCTTCAATCGTGCCGACAAGATTGCTCTCGACGGCGATGAGCCCGTCACGCACACTGGCCAGCGTCGTGTTGAGTTGCGTGACTTGCGGGACAATCATGCCCGTTTCCGTCTCGATCGCTCTGACGCCCATGCGAATCTTCGACAGGTAGCTCGCCGTGAGCCCATATCCCTTGGCCTCACCCCCGATTACCTCGAGCTCACTCGCGATGGCCAGCAGGAAGAGCGCCAGGGCGATGAACAGCGCCGATGCACCAATGACGGACAGCATGGCCAGCCACGTGAACGGGCTCATGTTGTCCACCCGCCACCGAGCACACAGGCGGGGCAGCCCGGGCATTGTCCGGCGTGCGCCTGAATAGCGCCGGTAGCGCCGAGCACGCCAACGGCAGACCGTAGAATGGCCGCGGCTGCGGCATTCGTCTTCGCCAACTGAGAAAGCTGAATGGTGTTGTTGGCGATGCCCTGACCCACATTCCAGATCACCGCCACACCGCGCCGGATGTCCTGTGCCGCGCGCAAAATGAGCGTGAGCAGCACGGCGACAACTACCAGCACGACGACGAACACGACCAGCGACAGCGTCCAGATGGTTTGAATCGTTGCAGCGGATGGTGATTGCATGAGAGGAGCGGCGAGAAGTTGAAGGTCAGTGCGCGCCAGCGTGCGCCTCGAGCGCGGTCGCTAGCGCGCCGCCACTCTGCTCGATGTGTTCTACGGTTTCGAGCATTTGCGCGGCGACTTCGTTGGTCGTTTGCAGTGCCCAGATAGACTGCGTGTTCTGGCGAATACGCTCGGCCGCCGCGATTGCGCGCACCGCCTCGGCGTGAATGCCGCGCGCCGTACGCCAGATCACGACAAGCAGTGTCGCTGCGATCACGATGACCACCGCCGCGACGATCATCCAGAGTCGCCACGCGCTCCATAACTCCGCGTCGTTCATTTCCCCTCCGAGACACTGGTGTCGTGATAGTCACTGGGTCGTCCCGGGCGCGTTGCGCCCCACAACCACTCCTCCTCGCCGGCTCGGCGACCTGGCTTGCGGGCTCCCCAGTGTTGCCATCGCTGGTAGAAGTACTCCATGGCCGCCAGGCCCGGTGTTGATGCGGGCACATTTGCCCAGCCGGACGGCACGTGATCGGTGTCGTCCCAGCGTCGTTCCCGATTGGCATGCCGATTGCTCAGCCGTCGCAGTCGTCTCACGACGGCACCAACGGCGTGCGACATCGTGGTCGAGATGACGCCGCCAGGCGGTGCCTTGTAGAACGGCGAGAACTTGTCCGGAAATCCGGGCATGGTGCACGCGATGCACACACCCCCGGCTTCCATGCAACCACCCATGTGATTGATGGCGCCTCGTTTTACGATATTGCAGTTCACAACCGGACCCCAGCAGCCGATCTCCACCAGGCACTCGGGGTCTCCGTACTCCTTGGCGAACAGTCCTTCCTCGTAATAACCCGCGCGCGTGCATCCTCGATGGACGGTTTCGCCATACAACCAGGCCGGTCGCCCGAGTTCATCGAACGCTGGCAACGGCCCAAGTCCCTGTAAAAACAGCAAAATCGCAAAGACGGTCTCGGTGAAGTTGTCGCCCTGCGGTGCACAGCCGGCAATGTTGATCACCGGGAGTCCAAAGGCGCTGCGATAGTCCTTTCCAAGATGGTCCATCACGCTCATGGAGTTGGTCGGATTGCCCTCTGCTGCGGGCACCCCCCCCCACGTTGCACAGGTTCCCATGGCAATGGTGGCCGCAGCGCCGGGCGCCAGCCGCGTGAGCCACTCGGCGGTGGGAATCATCCGCGCTGCTCCATCGTCGTCGGCGCCTTTCAACACCTCTGAGCCCATGGCCGACCAATAGCCACCCATGCGTTGCGCAATGCGCTCATCGGGTACCGATCCCTCAAACACGACCACGTATGGATCGCCCAGCGTGCCTTCATACGCCTGCTTGAATGCATCCATGAAATGCGAGCCCGCTTCAACCGAAAGCACCGGATGATGCAGCAGCACCTTGGGCATTGCCGGCACCGTGCCCAGCAGCAGTCCTTCAATCCCCGGATTCGTCGCCCCAGCCACCGCAATCGTGCAGCCATCGCAGCTCATGCCGGCCATCCAGAACACGTGGATGTTTTCGAGCGGTCCCAACGGCAACCGATCCCGCTTCTTTTCCGGGAGAGACTCGGGGACGGACGGTTGTCCTCCCTCCATGGCGCCGTCGGATGTGCCCTCTGATCGCTCCGCTGCAACTGTAGTGCTCATGGGCGAACCCCCTCCGCAAAGATGGACGTGACCTAACAGATGCGTGGTAGCGGGTCGCCAACGAGCATGTCCAGCACTCGCGACCCGCCAACTGCAGTGCTCAGCAATACCATGGCCTCAGGCTGCTCCAGTACTTCGCCAATAATCGCCGCGTCCTCTCCGAGCGCATGGCCGCGAAGTGCCTGGAGCGCGTCGTTCGCCTGCTCCCGTGGCACAATGGCGATGAGTTTTCCCTCGTTGGCAATGTGCAGTGGCTCCAGACCCAGAATCTCACACGCTCCACGGACGGGCCGTCGCACCGGAACCCGTTCTTCCTCGATGCGAATCGCCAGTCTCGTGCGCGAGGCAATCTCGTTCAGTGCACTCGCGACCCCGCCACGAGTCGGATCCTTGATGACACGCGTATCCGGAGCCGCCGCGAGCAGCCGTGCCACAAGTTCATGCAGCGGCGCGCTGTCGGTCACGATATCGGCGTCGAGCTCAAGCGCTTCACGTGCCAGCATCACCGCCATCCCATGGTCGCCAACAAAACCGCTCAGCAGCACGACGTCTCCGACCTGGATCGCGTTCATGTCGAGTCGAGAGTGCGCAGCGATGATGCCCACGCCGCTGGTATTGATGAAGATCTGATCGGCCTTGCCGCGGTGCACGACTTTTGTGTCCCCCGTGACAATCGGAACACCGGCAGCGCATGCGGCGCGGGCCATCGAGGCCACCACACGTCGCAAGACATTCATGTCCAGCCCTTCTTCCAGGATCAGTCCCACCGACAGCCCGATGGGCCGCGCGCCCGAAACCGCGAGATCGTTGATCGTGCCGTTCACGGCGAGCTGACCGATATCACCGCCGGGAAAGAACAACGGGCTGACCACATAGCTGTCGGTAGTCATCGCGATGCGTTCAGCGCCGGCAACGCTCCGGAAGACCGCCGCATCGGCGCCGCTGTCAAGCAACGGATTGCGAAACGCAGGCATCAGCACGGACTCGATGAGCGCGTGGCTGGACTTGCCACCGCTACCGTGGCTGAGCGTGATGTGCTCATCGAGCAGGCGAGCCGCATCATGGCGCACAACCCGGGCGCGTTCCATGCGGCCGAGCTGCGCCGAGAGCGACGATTCGATGCGGCGCGCGTCGGTCATGTGCTGCTGGCCGGACTGCCTGCGGGAACACCCTGGCGCATGAGCGAATATCGCCCATAGTTGTAGTACGCGGCGCACGCACCTTCCGGCGATACCATGCACGAGCCGATCGGGGTCTCCGGCGTACACGCCGTGCCGAACACCTTGCACTGCCATGGTTTGATCGCGCCCTTGAGCACCTCCCCGCACTGGCAGGCCTTGGGGTCGGTGACGCGAACGTTTGGCACTGGAAACCGCACTTCGGCATCGAATCCGGCGAACTCCTGACGCAGTGCAAGGGCGCTATGCGAGATGAAGCCGAGGCCGCGCCACTCGAAGAACGGGCGAAGCATCATGGTTTCGCCCATCATCTCCAGCGCCCGCCGGTTTCCGTCTGCGCGCACCACGCGCGCGTACTGATTCTCCACGCGCATGTGCTTCTCAGAGCGCTGGCGCAGCAGCATCACGACCGACTGCATGATGTCTGCGGGTTCAAAACCGCTGACGACAATTGGCAAGCCATAGTCTCGCGCGACAAACGCAAACGGCTCCAGACCGATGATCGTGCTCACATGCCCCGGGCCGATAAACCCGTGCAGCGACATGCCGGGCGAATCGAGAATGGCCTTGATCGCGGGTATGATGGTCACGTGATTGCAGAAGACGGTAAAGTTCGTCGCGCCCTCGTCCCTCGCCCTGAGCAATGTCGCCGCAGTGGAGGGGGCCGTCGTCTCAAACCCGACAGCGAAAAAAACGACTTCACGATCGGGGTTTCGGCGTGCCAGCGTCAACGCGTCGAGCGGCGAGTAGACGAATCGAACATCGGCGCCCGCCGCCTTCGCGTCCAGCAAACTGCCGGAGCTGCTGGGCACGCGCATCATGTCGCCGTAGGTCGCAAAGATGACGCCCGGGGTGCGTGCAATGGAGATGGCATCGTCGATGCGACCCATGGGAATTACACACACAGGGCACCCCGGTCCATGCACGAGCTCGACGTTTGCAGGCAGCAGATCCTGCAGTCCATGCTTGTAGATGGCGTGCGTATGCCCGCCGCAGACCTCCATGATCTTCACGTACTGTCCGTGCGAGAGGCGCTCGATTTCTGCGGCCAGTCGTGCAATGCCTCCCGGCTCCCTGAACTCGTCAACAAAGCGCATCAAACGGCGCTCCCGTCGCACGCTGGTTGAGCCGTTTGCGACGCAGACACCAGCGCATCGTGCACCAGCTCCAGCAATGTATGCCAACAGGTGGCATGCCCTTCCTGAATGCGCGGAACAAACTCGCGACGAGCGACGAAGCATGCGTCCAACACACCAAGCCGCGCGACCTCGCCGCCATCGTAGCCCGAGAACGCGACAGTGAGCAGTCCGCGCCGCCGCGCCTCGGCGAAGGCGGCGATCACATTCCGGGAGTTCCCGCTGGTCGAAAAGCCGAGCGCAATATCATTCGGCGAGGCGAGCGCAGCAATCTGACGGGCAAACACATGATCCAGTCCGACATCATTCGCGATCGCGCTCATGGTTGCGCTATCAGCCGGGAGCGAGACGGCGGGCAACGCGCGCCACTCGGCGGTGGGCGGAGTGACACAGTCTGCGGCGGCGTCATCAGCATCGGTCGCACTGCCACCGTTGCCGAAAGCAATCAACTTGCCGCCGACGGCGAAGCGAGCGGCCATGCGCTCCGCCGTGAGTTCGAGGAGCTCGTCATGCTCCGTCACCATTTCCACGCGCAATGATTCCACCTCACGGCATTTCGCGAGAGTGGAGGACCGCACCATGTTCAGCAGGCCGCGCTCTGCGGCGGCGTCTCCGTCGCCGATCCGGGCGTCTGCGTACAGAAACGGATACAGTTCTCTCAACATGTCGCGTTCGCCGCTCATGGCCGGTCCACGTTGTGTATGGCAAAGCCAAGATGCACGAGTAGTACATCCCCGACGCTCGCATCGACCAGGTCAAGCGCGACGCTCGCCGAGTAGTTCGCGAACCGGACGGTAGCGATTCGCGTATCCGTCTCGATGTGGATCACTTTGCCCAACTCCGCGTCATCGCCGCAGAGTCGGCACTGCGTGTCGGATTCGCAGGACGTCGCCACCTTGAGCTCCTTCATGCGCGTTCCGACCGACGGTCGAAAAAAACGTGCACAAGCTCCCAGAGCACATGGTACACGATCTCCTGCGTTTCCTGCACGATGCATGGGTCGGCGGAGGGAACGACAAAGACCTGTTCAGCCTGTTGCGCGGTGAGTTCCGACGCATAGCCCTCCGAGCCTTCCCCGCGGCCTACGAGTGCCACCACAAGCATGCCGCGTGCACGGGCGCTGGCCAGCAGATCACGCACCTGGCCTGTCACGCCGGAAGCGATCACGAGCAGCAGCAGATCGTTTCCGTTGCCGAGCGCCGACAGCGTGTGCCACGCTTCGCCCCGGTCGATTGGCGGGAGCGCGATGGCGGGCAGCGCGCGCTTGCCCACGACTACCGGGTGCAGAAACTCCACGACCACGTGCGAAACGTCGCTGCGATCGCCGCACACGAACAGCCGACCACCCGCCTGAAATCGCGCTGCCATCAGCGCGCAAGTCCGCGCTATCCGCTCCGAAGCGTCGGCAAAAAACTCCGACGACACGGCGTTGCACGCTTTCACACGCGTCTGCGCACGCGTCTGCGAAGGCGTATTCGAAGGCGTATGCGCACGCCCAGCCGAAGCAGCCGCAGCAGGCGACGAAACAATCGGTTCGAGAGGGGCCACCGTCATTCTATGTCACTCCGCTCAATCAGCAGCAGTTCCTCTGCGAAATCTGAGCCAAGCGTTTCGAGGAACCCGAGCGTCCGGCGCGCTTCCTCTTCGTCAATCTTGCTCAGCGCAAAGCCAACGTGAATCAACACCCAGTCCCCGATCTCGAGCCCGTCCGGCACCAACAACCCGACGTTGATGGCACGGCGTACGCCGGAGATTTCCGCGCGCGCAAGATGATGTGAGGGTTCGAGAAACTCGACGATCTGGCCGGGCACCCCTAGACACATGGCTCCTCCGAAAGCGCGCAGGCCGCGACGTGCAACTGGCCAAGCGCCAGTCCTCCGTCGTTGCACGGAAACAGCCTGGGGAGCAGCACACGAAACCCTGCGCTACCAAGTCGCCGCTCCGCGCGCTCGCACACACGTTTGTTCATGAAGACTCCGCCGGCAAGCACCACCGTCGTCCTACCAGTGGCTGCGCGCATTTGTTCGCATCCCAACACCGCGAGGTCACTGACCGATTCATGAAATGCCGCCGCGATCTCGGAGCGGTCTCGACCGCTGTCGATGTCGGCGAGTATGCCGTGGATGATTGGCGATGCGTCGATCGTGAACGGGGTGCCGTCGTGAAGACGTAGCGAGTAGCCTGCTGCCACGGAGCGCGAAGCCAGCGCTTCGAGCGCCATTGCGGCCTCCCCTTCGAAACTTGTCTCATGACAGACACCCAGCAGCGACGCCGCGGCGTCGAACAGCCGACCCACGCTCGAGGTGAGATCGCCCGTGCGGCGCTGTCGGGCAATCTGTTCAACCATCGTCCAACGCGCGTCCGCCACCGCTCTGGGACGGTGCCGCGACACCGCTGCAG
>JBGTFN010000017.1:0-7596 GCA_041747275.1 Gemmatimonadaceae bacterium
CTCGAGGGCACCGCAACGCGGATCGACCTCAATGCCACCATCGACACACGCAACGATCCGGAGCGACCACGCGACGGCTGGCTGGTGGCCGCCGACTACGAGCGTGCGAAGGTGGACCTGACAGCATCCGCCAACGCCGACGAACTCTCACTCTCGGTGCCGGGGATTTCGTACGGACGCGCATTCATCGATGCGCGCCGGTACAACCGAATCGCGCCGCTCACGTCGCTGAACTTGCGACTGGTTGCCGGCGGGCTGCTGCACGGCGACGCGTTGCCCGCACAGCGTCAGCTGTCAGTGAGCGGCGTGGGAGCGTTGCCCGGATATGCATTCCGCGGACTGACGGGCGGAACCGATGTGCGCATGTGCAACACGCTGCCGGAATCGCAGTACGACGCGCTCGGCCGGCCGGCGCGCTGCGATCGCATGCTGCTCGTGCAAGCGGAGCTGAAGGGTGATTTCCGTATCGCGCTCTTTGGAGCGGAGAAGCGCGAGGATGACCGTCGGTGGTATGCGGACGGATGGCGTGCCGACGGCTCGTGGGTGCTGTTCGCAAACTCGGGGCGCGGCTGGTTGGTGGGCGAGCGCAACGGATCGCTCACGTATCCGGGGACGCAACTGCCTTCACCGGGTACGTTCAGCAGTGATTTCGGCGTCGGCGTGGACTTCGCAAGCTTTGGCGTGTATGTGGCGCAACCTCTCAATGGCGACAACAGAACGCCGCGGTTCTTCATGCGCGTGGGAACGCGTTTCTGACATTGATCGACCCGCTCCCACCGTTGCGCCTTACGGCGCGCAGTACGCTCTCGGTGATGCTCGCTGCCGGCTGCGCGCTTGCGGCTCAGGCCATCGTGCCCGCGTTGGCAACGGCTGCAATTGTTCCGACCTCGGTGCTGCATGCGCAGTCCAGTGGAGGTCCGCGCATCGAACTCGAGCTACCCACGGCCACGTCCGGAATGACGGTGCGGCTGCGCAATGCGATCGAGGGCGGGCGCTTCGAGGAACTGCTGCGCAACGGGTTCGATGTGCGCGTACACATGCGCGCAGAGCTGTGGAAGATCGGTCGTTTCTTCAACGACGAGGTTGCTCGGCAGGAGTGGGACGTGATCGTGCACTATGACCAGTTCGACCAGACGTTCGACGTCGCGCGCATCGACGGCAACGACAATGTGACGCCGCTCGGCACTTATCGCCGTCTGCAGGACGCGAAGGCCGCGCTGGCGCTACCACACTCGCCGCCGATCGGTCGCCCGCGACCCGGTTCCCGTCACTACTACAGCGTACAGGCGGAGATCGAGACGCTGGACCTCAAGGATCTCGATGAGGTGACGCGCTGGCTTCGCGGGGAACTTGCGCCCGCTGTGCAGGGACGCAAGAACCCTGGCACCGCTCTTGGACGGGGCCTTCGCACGCTCGCGGCCCGGTTGATGGGAGGCGAGGTTCGCCGTCTCGAAGCGCGCACGTCTCCATTCGTCGTGAGCGACGGACCGCTTTGACAGACTACGGCACGACGTCCATGGCCTTCACACGGCGCAACGTTTCTTCGCCGTAGAACACCTTGATGTAGCGAGCCTGCGTCGGCGTAAGGCGACGCACCGCCCAGCTCAGGTGCACAAAGTGCGGTTCAGCCGGCGCGATGAGTGGCTGCATGCCGATTTCATGCGGCAGTCGGCTCGCCTTGCGCGTGTTGCAGCTGCTGCACGCCGTGACGACGTTGGTCCACTCGTTGAGACCACCGCGCGACATCGGAATCACGTGATCGCGTGTGAGCGACTCACGTGGCTTGAGTTCCGTGCCCTGCCGTCCGCAGTACTGACACTGGTAGTGGTCGCGCGCGAACAGGAAGGTGTTCGTGACCTGGCGGCGGAACCGGCGCGGCACGTGGATGAACTTCGTGAGCCGAATGACCGCCGGGCGCGGCATGGCCAGACGCTCGGAGCGGACCGGTCGATCCCGGTCCGCCTCGACGATTTCTGCCTTTCCATCGATGACGAGTCGCAGGGCCCGACGGAGCGGGACCATGGTCAGCGGCTCATACGACGCGTTCAGTGCAAGACACCCGGCAATCACGCATGCCCTCCGTGTCAGGTACGCAGCTCAGCTTCGCATCCAGCGTATCACCCAAAGCTAAAACAGCGGGACGACATAATGCTACGGTCCCACTTACCTCGTCACGTCGACGTGACGTTTCCTGCCATGACGCGCGCCCCGCTTGCCATCACCCGATCCCGGACCGACTGATCGAACGCGAGCTCACGTCCATCGCGAACCAACACTCGGCCGGCCACCATGGTAAGTGCGGCGCCTCGTCCACTGCCCAGCACATGCACGAGCGTCACTGCCGGGTCGTACACGGGAACGGCCTCGAATGCATCAATTCGGAACGCACACAGGTCGGCCGGACGTCCGGCTTCGAGTGCGCCCAGCGACGGCATGCCGAGCGCCTGTGCACCGCCGACCGTGGCCATTGAAAGCGCGTCGGTTGCGGACAGGGCATCCGGACGCGACTCCCGCAGCGACTGCAGCAGCACTGCCTGACGGGCTTCCGCGATCAAGTCCATGCGGTCGTTGCTGGCCACCGAGTCCGTGCCGAGTCCGGTCACCACGCCGCTTGATCGCATCGCGATGATGGGCGCGATGCCCTGACCCAGCTTCGCATTGCTGATCGGACAATGCACCATGGCAGCACCCGAAGCGACAAGACGTGCGATGTCGGCATCGTCCGCGTGTACGGCGTGAATGCACAACAGCTGTGTGTCAAGCAGTCCGGTGCGTTCCAGCAGTCCGATCGGCGAGCCGTTGGTCGCGCGCACGTCGATGTCGCGGCCTCGCAGGCGTTCGGCGAATGGACCGCGACCATCACGCACGAACTGGACTTCCGAGGCGCTCTCCGCGATGTGGGTGGCCACGGGTAGCGATTGTTCGCGCGCGTATTGCGCAACACTCTCGAACAGCGGCTCCGACACCGTGTAGGGAGCGTGCGGCGACACGCCGACGTCGACGAGCGTGTTGGCGCGTGCGCGCAGGCCGTCCACGCCCGTACGCAGTGCCGCCAGCGAATCCGCGCGCTGCGAGACAGCGGGCCCGAAGGTCTCGAGATAGACGCGTCCCCGAATACCAGCGTCGCGCATGGCGTCCAACGAGGCACCAGTCGCCGAACAGTCCGCGATAGTGGTGATACCAGCGCGCAGTGCCTCGGATACGCCCAGCCGTGCAGCATCTGCGATATCCTGCGCGCGCAGCACGTTCGCGCGAGTGTGTGTGAGCACGCGCAGCCAATCACGAAAGTCGAGGCCCTCGAGGAAGCCGCGTAGCCCGGTGAGTTCGAGATGGGCATGCGCATTCACCAGTCCCGGCATCAGCACGCAGTTTCCCAGCCGCTCGTGCGTTCCGGCCTCCGCGTGCTCCGACGGTCCTACCCAGAGGATCGAGTCTCCATCCACCACCACCGCAGCATCATGCAGCGGCGTCGTGTTGATGGGCAGCACCCAACGCGCATGCCACGCAACGCGTGAATCGCGCGCACTCGCCGATGTCACGGAGGCGGGATGCGAAACGGGTTGGTTGTGTCGCGGTAGGCACGCGGAATGGCGGCCGGCGCGGCGGAATCACTCGGCGGCCCGGGCTGCATGAACGCCATGTCGAGACACGTGAGGCGCGGCTCGTTGCCGAATACGAAGTACTCGCTCACCACACTGCCGCCGCACGCGGAACTCGAGAGCAGGCCCGTTGCCACATCGACCTCGCGCACCACGATGCCATCCGGACGCGGCCAGTCGGGCGGTGCGGGCTTTCGCTTGTACACGTCCTTCATGAAGGCCGTCCACGCCGGCGCGGCCAGCGAACCACCCTGCGCGTTCGACTTGATCTTTTTCGGCCGGTCGAAGCCCACCCACAGTCCCGCCACCAGGTCGGCGGTATATCCGATGAACCAGACATCGGCGCCGTCGTTCGTGGTGCCCGTCTTGCCACCCGCCGGCACGCGAAAGCCGGCGCCGGTGGTGGCGCCATATGCTGTCCCGCGACCAACCACATCCTTCATCATGCTCACCATCAGCCACGCCTCTTCGGGCGTGAGCACAGCCTCACGCTCAGGGCGTGGTTGCCACAGAATCTTGCCGTCCGCGTCTTCCACCCGCTGAATCGCGTACGGCGTGGTGCGCAAACCGAGATTGGCGAACACCGAGTACGATGCAATCATTTCGAGCGGATAGACGTCGGCCGCGCCGATGTAGAGCGATGGATACGGTGGAATCGGTGTGCTGATGCCGAAGCGACGCGCCATCGAAATCACCTGTCGCGGACCGAGATCGAGACCGACACGGATCGCGGGAATGTTGCGTGACATGAAGAGCGCGCGACGCATGGGCATCGAGCCTTCGAACTTCAGGTCGAAGTTCTGCGGACGCCACACCTCGCCGCTTACCTGATCCATGCTGATCGGCGAGTCCTGAATCACGTGTGCCGGCCCGAGGCCCGCGCGCACGGCGGCGGCGTAGACGATGGGCTTGAACGTGGACCCGGGCTGACGCAGCGCCTGCACCGCGCGATTGAACTTGGAGTCGGCGAAATCCCGTCCGCCCACGAGCGCACGCACCGCGCCCTCTCGAGGGTCGACCGCGACGAATGAACCCTGCAAATACGGCGAATTGGCGCCTCCGCCGAGCGACGCGCCTTCTGCATTGCGCGCCTGATACTGCTCGAACGTGAGGTGCGAGTACGGCCCGAACTTGCCGGATTCGATTGCGCCAAGCTGCTCTTCGAGCGCGCGTTCAGCGGCCGCCTGCATGTCGAGATCGAGCGTGGTGTAAACCTTGAGTCCCTTCTCATACAGGCGACTGCCGAACTGCTGGTCGAGCTGCTGCCGTACCCATTCCACGAAATACGGCGCCGTTTCGCCCGACTCGGTCTTCTGCGCGAGTTGCAACGGAAACGCCTTGGCGAGGCTGGCATCGGAGTCGGTGACGACCTGAGCGCGGCGCATGAGCTCCAGCACGGTATTGCGGCGCTGAATGGCGCGGTCCGCGTAGCGACGCGGGTTGTAGCGTTCGGGCGCCTTGGGTAGCGCCGCGAGCATGGCCGCTTCGGCCACACTCACATCGCGCACTGACTTACCGAAGTAGCGCTGCGACGCCGTTTCCACGCCGTACGCGCCTGATCCCAGATAGATCTGGTTGAGATACAGCTCGAGAATGCGATCCTTTGGATATGCGGCCTCGATGTCGCGCGCGACATGCGCTTCCTTGAGCTTGCGCAGAATGGTCTTCTCACGCGAGAGTGACTCGGGGAAGATATTGCGCGCGAGCTGCATGGTGATCGTGCTGAAGCCCTGGGCAAATCCGCCGGCGCGCACATTGCGAAGCGCGGCGCCGAATACGCGCACATAGTCGATGCCCGCGTGCTCGTAAAAGCGCTTGTCCTCCACGACGAGGAACGCGTTCTTCACGTGCTGCGGGATTTCGTCAAGCCGTACGAGCGTTCTGCGTTCGAGGCCGAGTTCCGCGATGAAGCGACCGTCGGCCGCATAGAGCTTCGACGTCTGATTGGGCGTGTACGACGTCAGGGACTTTGCCGTCGGGCAGCCGCCTCCACGGCAGACTTGCGTCCACGCGGTGAAGAATCCGGCCAGTCCCACACCAGCGCCAAAGACGGCTGCGATTCCTGTCCAGCGCACCCACGGCTTTCGCAGGAGGTGCGCGCCGAACCGGCGCTTGCGAGCGGCACTCATGAGCAACCTTGGTCAGAGTCCAGACGGAGCATAGAAAGGAAGGCTATCGGTATCACGCTGACGCGCCAAGAGCCGCCGCGCACCTATAATTGCTGTCATGCCCCAAGAAACTGCACTTCTCGACGAATTGGCGTGGCGCGATCTTGTGTTCCAGAGCACAGATGGCCTCGCAGCGCATCTGGCCACCGGGCCGATCACCGCCTACTGCGGATTCGATCCCACGGCCCCCAGCCTGCACGTCGGCAACCTCGTTCCCGTCATGGCGCTCATGCACCTGCAGCGCGCCGGTCACCGCCCGATTGCGCTCGTGGGCGGGGGCACCGGGATCATCGGTGATCCGTCGGGCAAAAAAAGTGAGCGAAGTTTGCAATCGCTCGAAGTCATCGAGGAAAATGCGCGTCTGATCGGTGCTCAACTCGAACGGTTCCTCGACTTTTCGGGCCCGTATGCCGCACGCATGGCGAACAATGCGGATTGGTTAGGCCCGCTTGGCCTGCTCGACTTCCTGCGCACCACGGGCAAGCACTTCACGGTGAACTACATGCTGGCGAAAGACTCGGTGAAGTCGCGTCTCGACGCCGGTATTTCATACACTGAGTTCACATACATGTTGCTGCAGGCGCACGACTACGCGGAACTGCATGGCCGACTGGGTGTCACGCTGCAAATCGGCGGCAGCGACCAGTGGGGCAACATGACGGCTGGTCTCGAACTCATTCGCCGCACCACCGGCGCCGAAGCGCATGTGATGACATGCCCGCTTGTGACGACGGCGAGCGGACAGAAGTTCGGGAAGTCGGAAGCAGGGGCGGTGTACCTGGATGCCGAACGCACGACGCCGTACCGCTTCTACCAGTTCTGGCTCGGTGCGGACGACCGCGATGTCACGCGGTGGCTGCGCTATTTCACGCTGCTCGCGCGCGAGCAGGTCATGGCGCTCGACGACGCGACTGCCTCCCGCCCAGAGCAGCGCGAGGCGCAACGCACGCTGGCGGCTGATGTCACGACACGTGTGCACGGTGCCGATGTGGTGCGCACCGTCGAGCAGATCTCACAGGTGCTCTTCGGCAAGGGAGATCCGCGTGCGCTCACGTCGGAGACGCTGCACGCGATGGCCAGCGAGATACCGTTCGCGGAAATCGATACGCCCGAGGGCGCAGAGGGTGTGGACGCGCTTGATCTCGTTGTGCACACGGGGCTCGCACGCAGCCGTGGTGATGCCAAGCGGTTGGTGGAGCAGGGCGGCGTGTCGGTGAATGGGCAGAAGATGGCGATGGCTGATCGGATGGTGGCGAGTGACCGTTGGCTCGCCGACCGGCACCTGCTGGTGAAGAAGGGGAGCCGAGATTGGGGGCTGGTACGGGTGCGGTAGGCTGCTTACAGCACTGCCGCACTGCTGCACTGCCGCCGGATCGCCGGGATGCTGTGGTTGAAGACGAGGGATACCCGAACCGTTTACGGTCAACTGCAACCGTAAACCGTGCAGCCGATCTCGGCGCGGAACGGTTCACGGTAGCGGTGAACGGTTGACAGTCGTTGGCCGTGGTACTGCAGCCGGATCGCCGGGATGCTGTGGTTGAAGACGAAGGATACCCGAACCGTTTACGGTCAACGGCAACCGTAAACCGTGCAGCCGATCTCGGCGCGGAACGGTTCACGGTAGCGGTGAACGGTTGACAGTCGTTGGCCGTGGTACTGCAGCCGGATGGCCCAGCGGATGCGCGCTCAGCAGGCGCGGTGATCAGCCTTCAAGGGCCGCGATGGTCCGTTCGATATCGTCCATGGTGTTGTAGCCGTGTGGCGCGAGGCGGATTGCCCCCTCGCGCGGCACGCACACGACGCCGGCCTGCTTCAGCCGTGCGAGTGTT
>JBGTFN010000018.1:0-3373 GCA_041747275.1 Gemmatimonadaceae bacterium
GCTCGCGGAACTCCGAACGCCGAGCGCATCGAGCAGAGGATACATCGCCGCTCTATCCAGCCGGTGATGAAGAAATGGCTCGACACCCATCAGCGATTCGGTCTCCGTCGTACGACGAAGTAGCTCGTCGGGTCGCCGATAGTGCCCGTGAGCATCGGGCAAACAGGGCAGCGCGCGAAGACGCCGGATCCACGCAGCCGGCACGGCACCAATCTCAACCGGCGCCGTTGACTGCCCGTTGGTGCTCGTCTGCTGTCCCTGTAGTAGCATGGTGCCTCGCCATGCAGTTGACGGCGAACTGCATAGCCGCTCGACGATCTGGCCCCACACGTTCTCCTCACTCGGAAACGTGTGCCAACGCTCTACTGCATCGGCCTCAAAATCAAAGTCTCTGAGTGTGTAGCGCTGGTACGGATAGCTACGATTGGATGTGTACGGGAAGGCTGGTTGGCACGAGTCCGGGGAGACTCCTTTGAGCGCTCTGACAAAACCTGACGAAGTCTTGGTGACCTTGTCGGTTCCGACGATCTTCGGCGCGGTGAGCAGCCCCGAGAGTCCCGCGCTCACCCATGTTGACCACTCCTCGCGCGAACACGACTCAAACCGTCCGGTGTACTCGGCGTGAAGAATCTGAGACTCGCGGCGCGACTCAGGCAGAAGCGTTTCCAGCAGTCCGTCGGCGTCGAAGTACAGCGACTGAGATGTCGGTCGAATCTTGCAATCTCGTGTCACGTACCGAAACGACGACGCTACATTCGCAGAAAGCTTTGCTGCGATCTGCGCGACACGAACACAGTCGCTGACCGTCTTTGTGCCCGTGGTGAAGAACGCGGAGGCGACTTGACCGAGGACCTTTGTAAGATCGCTCGGCGACGACAGTCCCAGCTTCACGAGCACTGCGTCCGCAGCGGCGAGCGCCTCGGCGCCCGGCAGCTTTGCGTCCATCTTTATCGTGGCGCGCAGGTGCGCGAGATAGCCGATCCAGCCCGGGTGAACAACGGTGACGAGATCGCGAATGAAGTCCCAGTCACCTTCCGACTTTAGAAGGTGGCTTTGTCCCAGCCGAACTGCGTCACTGGCAGAGCGAAGGGAGTCGCCTGGACTGACCGGTACGACGTTAAGTCTCTCGACTCCGTTGAAGTATCGGTAGCCGGTTATGTCCGGTGCGATGTATGTCCACAAGAGCAACACTTGCGACCAACTACTCGGCGTTGGAAGCTGCTGCTCCTTCAGCGCAGCAAGAATCGTTGGCTTGTCGATCTCATCGACCATGCCCCAGTTCCGAAGCTTGCGCCTGTCGCTCACCGCAACGTGAGCACTGAGCGACGGCCGCCCCGTCTTGTCAAATCGAGAGGCCACGGCAGCCGGCGACCACACGTCGTGAATGGTCTGCGGAATCACGACGCACTCTTTCGCGTTCCGGAGCTCGCCCGTTTCGCTCAGAAGGACGGAGCAGTCAGCGATTGCATCGGCGAACGACTCTTCCACAATCGCCGCACAAACACCCTCCAACGACGAAGCGTCTCGGTCGACGTCTGGAAGGAGGCCGTACGCGCGTGCCCGCTCGTGTTCACGTGAGTCGACGGCGCCAAGCCAGCCCAGCATGGCTTCTGCGGCGAGCGCTCCGCACCGTTCGAGCAGCCAACGGTTAGTCGGTGAGGTCTCTGGGTCCTTGACCTTCAAGCGCGCTGGATCTTGCACGAACGGTGCGTTGCACGCGAAGGGCAGCGCTGTTTCAACTCCTGTTGGCAAGACCACGTACAGCCGCCCGGTTGCACCGAGCACCACCTGGACACTGCACGGTGGAAACGCGCCTTGCTCCTCAGTATCGAGCATGCGCTCCTGTCGAATTTCGGCCAGCGCATCATCAGGGAACGACTCAGCCTTCGAGGCGAGCAACAGGTACGATTGTTCAGCGTGACCATTGAGCGCCATGCGCACGCTACCGGCTACCGGCCCAGACCCAATTTCATCCCACTTCAGATCGTGCGCGCCGATACGAAGCCGACGGATATGCTTGAAGAAGAGCAGCGATACCGGACTCTCTTGCCAATCCGCTAGGTTGCGCTCCACTTCCTGCTGTCGCAGAGAATCACTGATCGCTACACGAATGCGCGTTCGGCCATCGCTCGTATGGTTCGGCGCGATCCACGACGGCTCGGTAAACCGTCGGCGTTCAAATGCTACCGACAGTGTTGGAGTGAAGAGTTCGACGCAATCGCCGAGGCTAAACGTGCTCTTGAAGCCGATGCCACGGAATCCAATAGTGTGGAGCGCACGCTTGTTCGAGTATCCGAAGCGGCAGAGGGATGCAAAGTGCTCCTCGGTGAAATCCTCGCCATTGTGTTCGAAGAAAAAAACGCCGTCCTCGACGCGCACAGCCGCCTCCGTCGCACCCGCATCGTCGGCGTTCTGCAGCAGCTCGGACAGGATGTGCCGCGGACTCTGGACTTGTTTGAATAGCTGATGCCACGGACCAGCCAGCTCGGCGTCCGCCTCGAGCTGATTCCATCGACCCGCCGCCTTCTGGCGGATCGCCTCGAAGTAGTCAGGTACACCAGCCGCACTCACGACGGCTCCGCGGCCTGCATGAGCAGCGTCTTGACGCTGTAGTTCACGCTTGTAACGCCGAAGTCCGGCTCGCGCTGAAACGGCTGCCGGATGTAGTGCACACGATGTGTGTCGGCGTCGAAGAACTCGACGATGGCCAGAATGAAATCATCCGGCTTGTTGAGCGAAGTCAAAATCTCATTCTTCGTGACCGTAACGGTAGCCGCGCCGGACACACGCCCCTTCACCTCGATGAAGCGCAGGCGGCCAGTTCCAACAACGCGGCTCTCGATATCGTAGCCCAACTTCTCGAGTTCACGGTCCGTGGGGTCAAAGCCCAGACGGCGCTCGACGTCCATGATGATTTGGCGTGCGCGAGCCGCCGACACCTGAGTGTCGATTACGGAGCCGCCGTCCGGCAACGGCTTGCCCGTCAACAGCGCGACTAATCCGATAGGTACTACGACCAGCCCACCGACGACGACTGGTGGAAGGGCAGATACCTGCGCTTCACGATCCAGCTCCGCGAGCCGTCGCTGCAACCTTACCTGAAGCTCGTCCGCGCGCCGACGCGCTTCCGAAGAGTTTAGACGCGCACCGGCCTTGCCGGCTTCTTCTAGAAGTTTGAGGTGCGCCGCGCGATGATCCCAATGCGTGATCTCTTTCGTAAGCCGGTCTAGGACCAATACTGTCCAGTTAAGGTAGTTGGTGGTACATTGTCGTCCGAGGCTTACCTCGGAGGCGATGATGGCACGGACGGCCGGCACGATCCCGGCGGGCATGCGACTGACGGACCACATCAGTCTCGGTGTGCTCACCACGC